>URZO01000020.1 GCA_900552465.1 uncultured Parabacteroides sp.
ACAGGTCAGAGTTTTCTTTTGTCAGCTTGCTGATGATATAAGCACGCTGTTCGCTTTTCTTGATCATCTTGAATTCGGCATCGTGTTTAGCCAGGAAGTCGTTCAGTTCGGCGATCAGGCGTTTCATAGCCGGAACGAATTCGATCAGACCTTCGGGGATCAGCACCGTACCGAAGTTGTTACCGTCGGCAGCACGTTTTGCAACGATTTCTGCGATATAGGTAACGATATCGTCCAGAGACATGTTTTTTGCTTCCACTTCTTCCGATACGATCGCGATGTTCGGCTGTGTCTGCAAAGCACATTCCAGTGCGATGTGAGAAGCCGAGCGGCCCATCAGTTTGATGAAGTGCCAGTATTTCTGGGCTGAGTTACAGTCGCGCTGGATGTTACCAATCACTTCCGAATATACTTTACAAGCCGTGTCGAAACCGAAAGATGTTTCGATCTGTTCGTTCTTCAAGTCACCGTCGATCGTCTTCGGACAACCGATAACCTGTACACCGGCATTGATAGCTTTGTAATATTCAGCCAGCACACAAGCGTTTGTGTTAGAGTCGTCACCGCCGATAATAACCAGCGCCTTAATATCCAGTTCTTTCAGGATTTCCAGACCCTTGTCGAACTGTTCTTTTGTTTCCAGTTTCGTACGGCCTGAACCGATCATATCGAAACCACCCGTGTTACGGTATTCGTCGATGATGTCAGCTGTCAGTTCCATATATTTATGATCGATCAGACCACCGGGTCCGAGGATAAAGCCATACAGACGAGAGTCTTTGTTAGTAGCCTTGATACCGTCGAACAGACCGGCAATCACGTTATGACCGCCAGGAGCCTGACCACCGGAAAGGATCACACCAACGTTCATAGCCGGCATCGCTTTCTTCTCGCTACTCTTTTCGAAAGTAACGACAGGCATTCCGTACGTGTTCGGGAACAATTTCTTGATTTCGTCCTGATCGGCAACTGATTGTGTGTACTCACCGTCAACGGCTTTTACAGCGCCTTTCAATGCAGCGGGAACCTTCGGCTGGTAAGCTGCTCTTGCAATTTGTAATGCACTCTTTGTCATTTCTTAATCTGATTTATTTAGAAATTATCTGATCCTTAATTAAAGGCGGTGCAAATATAGAAATTTTTCGGTAATAGTGAAAGGGGATTTCGTATTTTTCAACGCACTTCTGAATAAAGGATTACCTCCAATCCATCCCCTTCTTTATTTTCTCCACAACTGTGGCAAACCTGTCAAAAGGCTCAATCCAGGCAGGGATATCTTTGTTGATCCATCCCATCACTTGAATTATCTCGTTATGGATAGCTTCTACTCTATCTAAATTCCAACAGATAGACTCATTATGGAAAATTCTATTTCTAAATGATCTCAAAGAATTCAGCGGAGCAGAAACAGTCCTTCTCTGTCGTAAATGTTTCGGGAGATAAGGAAAAGCACGACGAAGATCTTTCCATAATATGCGCTCATATTCACTGTTAAGCAGCGATACCCAAAAGCCCAAGGTAAGTTCTGCTATAACTTTAGATGCAAGAATAGGTTCATTACGTCCAGTAATTTGCTTTTGTGCCTGAGTAATGTATTTGTTTAGTCCCATAAGTCCCGGTGTTGTCGGAAAAACGGCGTACCAATCTTCCCTTCCTGTCATTGTCTGCAGTTCCCTACTTAATGCATTTCTTAAAGCAACTTCAAATGTGGATAGCGAAACATAAAAAGACTCAGACAATTCAATATTGCATTGATAGTGTAAGATTGCTTTCTGTTCATCTCGATTAGATTTAAAGTATCTTTCCATTCGCTTGGTGGAAAAAACTTTTTCAAAAAATTGTTTGTTATACGTCATAATAAGGTTATCTTTGCAGTGCAGTCCCGGTAATTCCTCTCCCAGATATTAGATGCTGGTGATGAATCCGGGTTTTTTTATGTCTACACATATAGTTAATAAACCAGATAAAGAAGTTTCCACTGATTTTTTAGCAACATAGTTAAAAGATCTGGTAGATTCTAATGTGATACAAAAGTAGAGATAAACATTAAGAAAAACAAGGAACACAGCAAGAAGTATAAGAAAACGCTGATTAAGCGGATCTAAACGGATTTAATATTGCGATCCGTTAAAATCAGCTTAATCAGCGTTTTCTCTATATCTGCATCCTAATCTATAACAGGTTTCTGATAAAGCATCGTCTTTCCCTGAGTCGACAATGAAGTCGGGCGGGCATCGAGGGAGGTGGCGCGCTTGTAGTTCGGCTTGCTGCTCATGACGAAATGCAGGGTGATTCCGGGCTGCACGTCTTCGTAGGTCAGATAGGATTTATCGTACTTCTTGCCGTTGACATACAATTCTTTTACGTAGACATTCTCCTTGGACCAGTTTTCCGTTGTCATCCGGATCTCTTTCCCGTTGCTCATCCGGATCGAGAGCGCCTCGACACATGGAGATCCTATATTATAGATGTTGCTGGACGGAGCCACCGGATAAAAACCGGCGCAGTTGAACATATACCAGGCCGACATCTGCCCGCAATCGTCATTGCCGCTCAGCGAACCCGGTTCGTTTCCATAAAAACGGTCGACGATTTCGCGTATCCACTTCTGGCATTTCCAGGGCTGGCCCAGGTAATTATAGAGATAGGCGACATGATGGCAAGGTTCATTCCCATGCCAGTAACCGCCGATACGTCCCTGAATATCGTGTGCACCCGGGATATCTTCAGGCAGTTCCACCGTAAACAGTTCATCCAGTCGTTTCTCGAAAAGCTTCTTGCCGGCCAGGTTGATATATCCCTGCACATCGTGCGGGACAGACCAGGTATATTGCATGGTAAATCCTTCCGTAATGTCTCCCCAGCCGTTCACCGAACCCGGTCCCTGATAAGCGATCGGAGAAAACGGAGTACGCCAGTTGCCCTGGCTGTCACGACCGCGCATGTATTTCGTTTCCGGATCGACCAGCGTCTGGTAAGACAAAGAACGGTTCAGGAAATACTGATAATCATCCGTTTTTCCCAATGTTTTAGCCGCCTGCGCAATGCAATAGTCATCGTAGGCATATTCCAGCGTCTTGGAAACAGATTCGGCTTCTTTGTCAAAGGGGACATATCCATCGCGGATATAATCGGGCAGGCAATCATAATGCTTGTTTAGAGCCGTCGTCTTCATCGCTTCGTAGGCCCGTTCGTAATCGAAACCCTTGACTCCTTTGACAATCATATCCGCCAAGACAGAGACAGCATGATAACCGATCATGCACCAGGTCTCATTGCCGTAAAAAGACCAGACAGGCAGCATCTTCTCGAGACTTTTGTCGTAATGAGCCAGCATGGAATTGGCAATATCGGCATTCACATCCTGATGCACCAGATTAAACCAGGGATGCAAGGCCCGGTAAGTGTCCCATAAGGAAAGAGTCGTATAATTCGTAAAGCCTTCGGCCCGTTCGATGTTCTTGTCCAACCCTCTGAAGCTGCCGTCGGAATCCTGGAATACAAAGGGATGCAAGGCCGCATGATAGGCAGAGGTATAGAACGTCTCTTTCGTTTTCCGGTCTGCCGTTACCCGGTACTTCTGCAATTCTTTTTCCCACAGATCCACGCCTTTATCTTTCAGGCCGTCGAATGTCAAGCCGTCCAATTCCTGCATATTCCGCATAGCTCCGGCTGTGCTGACCGAAGAAATCGAAGTCTTTACAGTCACCACCTCTCCTTCTTCCGTTGCAAAAGAAAGGCAAGCCATCAGTTTTTTCCCCCACGCCTCGCGGTCACTTCTGAAACGGGACGTGTTATAGATCACCGGCTTTTTATCCTGCATGATGCGCAGACCGTCCAACTTCTTGGAAAAGACTGCCGTAAAATAGATATGGCGTTCCGGCCCCCACCCTTTCACCAACTTATAGCCTGTCAGGGTCGAATCGTTCTCTACGCGGAGGTTGGCCCATTCACATTTCTGCCATAAAGTATGGTCCATATCGATCATGATAAAAGACTTGTCTGATTTCGGATAGGTAAACCGTAGCATTCCACTCCGCAATCCGGAGGTCATTTCCGCTTTTACCCCATAATCCAGTAATTGGACGGCATAATAATTCGGGGACGCCCACTCTTTATCATGCGTATAGCGGGAACGATAACCCTCATCGGGATTTTCCCGGCTTCCCGGTTCCAGCTTCATCTCACCGGTTCCCGGAATAAACAGGAAATCGCCCAGGTCGGGAATCCCCGTCCCACTGAGATGCGTCAGGCTGAATCCCTGGATAGAAGTATGGTTGTATTTATATCCGGCCGCCGCGTCATAGTACTTGTCGTCCGTATCGGGACTGATCTGGATACCGCCGAACGGAATCTGCGCCCCGGGATATACATTACCATAACCGTCCGTTCCCACCAGCGGCCTGACATATTCCGTCAGTTTCTCATTTTGGGCCATGCCGGAGAATGCCAAACATGACATGGCTATAAAAGTGCAAATTCGTAATTTCATATCTAAACAATTATCATTTGTCATTGAAAAACAAAAGGGACTATCTGAAGAAATATCCAAATAGCCCCCTTGATTATAGT
The DNA here is from genome assembly GCA_900552465.1 of uncultured Parabacteroides sp. Lineage (GTDB taxonomy): Bacteria > Bacteroidota > Bacteroidia > Bacteroidales > Tannerellaceae > Parabacteroides. The sequence continues at coordinate 4,573 of URZO01000020.1, forward strand.
TATGCTGAAAGACCTATTATAATTAAGTGCTTGTTTAATAATTCATTCTTTCAGCTAATCTATATGCATTCGGCTTGTTATTTACCCAATTCTTTGGAGAATGAGTAAGGCGCATCGCTATCTTGTGTCCCCCGGCTCTGATTCGGAACAGGCGACATCGTGTAGTTGACCGTCATGCCACGCAACAGGTCACCATGAGACAGGTAATTTCTCGTATAATTCTTGCCGTTGACCTTCATGGCCGAGATATAACGGTTAGCCTGGCTGTTATTGCCGGCCTTGATCACAACCTTCTTGCCATTCTCCAGGTTCAGGGTGACACCCTTGAAAAGAGGAGAGCCTAAGATATACTGGTCCGAACCCGGACAAACCGGATAGAAGCCTAAAGCGGAGAAAACATACCAGGCGGAAGTCTGGCCGTTGTCTTCATCCCCGCAATAACCGTCGGGAGTAGCGAAATAGAGTTTATCCATCACTTCACGCACCCAATACTGGGCCTTCCAAGGTTCACCGGAATAGTTATACATATATATCATGTGCTGGATCGGCTGGTTGCCATGCGCATAGTTACCCATATTCATAATCTGCATTTCGCGGATTTCATGGATCACGCCGCCATAATAGCTGTCATCGAACAAGGGCGGCACATTGAACACGGAATCCATCATTGCGTTAAAACCGGCCTTTCCTCCCATCAGATCGATCAGTCCCTGCGGGTCATGGAACACAGACCAGGTATAATGCCAGCTATTTCCTTCCGTAAAGGCATCCCCCCACTTCAGCGGGTTGAACGGAGACTGGAATGTTCCGTCTGCATTACGGCCACGCATCAGTTTGGTTTCCTTGTCGAACAGATTCTTATAGTTCATCGCATGTTTAGCGAATATAGCAATTTCCGATTCCGGCTTACCCAAAGCCTGGCCTAATTTGTAGATAGCCCAGTCGTCGTAAGCGTATTCCAGCGTGCGGGCAGCACTCTCATTGATCTTTACATCGTAAGGTACATATCCTAATTCATTATAATATTTATATCCCAGACGTCCGGTAGACGAAACCTTCGGATGCACGTTGTTGGCACCATGTACGACAGCTTCCCAGAGTGTTTCGATATCATATCCGCGAAGCCCTTTCAGGTAAGCATCCGCCACAATAGAAGCCGAGTTGTTGCCGACCATACAGCCGCGATGACCCGGGCTCGCCCATTCGGGAAGGAAGCCGCTCTCCTTATATGCATTGACAAGACCTTCCTGCATCTTCGTATTCATAGACGGATACATCAGGTTCAGGAACGGGAACAGGCAACGGAATGTATCCCAGAAGCCGGTATCGGTAAACATATAACCCGGCAACACTTCGCCGTTGTACGGACTATAATGCACGACTTTGCCGTTTGCATCCAGTTCATAGAAGCTACGCGGGAAAAGCAGTGAACGGTACAGGCAGGAATAGAACGTACGCAGTTTGTCCACGTCATTATCTTCTACAGCGATGCGTCCTAACGTCTCGTTCCAAACCTGACAGCCGGCATCTGCAATCTGGTCGAACGAACGGTCACCCAATTCCTTCAGGTTCAGTTCAGCCTGTTCGGGGCTGATAAATGAAGAAGCGACACGGGCATGTACGATCTCGCCCTTATGAGTAGGGAAGCCGATAATAGCACCCGTATGGTTTTCCTGCGCTTCAGTCTCACCCTTACGGATTTCACTGTCACCGACTGTTGCTTTATAAGTGAACGGTTTGTCGAATACAACTACAAAATAGTTACGGAAGTTCTTGGGAACACCGCCGCTGTTACGGGTCGTATAACCGACAATCTTGTTTTCTTCTGGAATGATCTTGATATAAGAGCCACGATCGAAAGCATCTACAATCACATACGATTTATCTGTTTCGGGGAATGTAAAACGGAACATGGCGGCACGTTCTGTCGGTGTGATTTCCGTCACGACATCATGATCGGCCAGATACACCCGGTAATAATTCGGTTTCGCCACCTCCGCCTTATGTGAGAACCAACTGGCACGCTTATCCTGGTCGAATACTACCTTACCGGTAATCGGCATAATGGCAAACTGGCCGTAGTCGTTAATCCAGGGACTGGGCTGATGCGTTTGTTTGAAACCACGGATTTTGTCCGCATCGTACGTATATGCCCAGCCATCACCCATCTTGCCGGTCTGGGGCATCCAGAAATTCATACCCCACGGCATCGCAATTGCCGGATAGGTATTACCCGTCGACAGGGATATTTTTGACTGGCTTCCGACCAGCGGATTGACGTAATCCACCAGCTCTGTCTTGTCAGCCGCCACCGCAGTAAAAAGGCTACTGCAAAGCGTGACAGCTAAAATAAATAATTTCTTCATGGATAGAATATTTTAATTAGTTTATAGACATGGAATAGGGTTTATCGGTACCCGTAAAGAGGCGTTTCTTATTCGGAGACGACGTCATTTCAAAAGTCAACGTTCCGCCGTCCATTATATCCTGCTGGGTAATATAGCCTTTCGTATAAGGTTTGCCATTCAGTTTCACCGACTTGACATAACGGTTCCTGTCGCTTACTTTATCGGCCCTGACCTCGAAAGTCTTTCCGTTTTCCAACGTCACCTTCATATAAGGAAGGAAAGGAGCTCCCAACACATACTGGTCCGTTCCCGGACAAACCGGATAGAATCCCATCGCCGACAGGATATACCAGGCGGACATCTGTCCACAGTCATCGTTACCGCACAGGCCGTCGATGTTATTGCGATACATCTTGTTCATAATCTCACGCTGCCAGTACTGCGTCTTCCAGGGTTGCGAAGTCCAGGCATACAGGAACGGGATGTGATGACTCGGTTCGTTGCCATGCACATAGCCTCCCAGCAAACCTTCTTCCGTAACATCTTCCGTATCGGCAAAGAATTCAGCCGGCAAATGCATCGTGAACAGGGAGTCGAGCTTAGAGACAAACGACTTGTCTCCTCCCATCAGGCGGATCATATTGTCGACATCCTGCGGCACATAGAAAGAATAGTTCAGGGCATTTCCTTCTATAAAACCTTCACCGTGCGTACTCAACAAGTTGAAGTTTTCCTTCCAGCGGCCGTCTGCATAGCGGGGACGGGCATAACCGATCCCTGTATCGAAAACATTTGCATAGTTGGCAGCCCGTTTCTTATACGTATCGGCCACTTCACGGTTTCCGGCCAAAAGTGCCGTATGATAGATTGTCCAGTCATCATAAGCATATTCAAGCGTGAGGGATGCCGCGCTGCCGTTATGGTCGAGTGCGACGTATCCTTTTTGCATATATTCGCCCGTTCCGTCCAGATAAGGGATGGTAGAACTGCTCACCATGGCCTTCAACACCTCGTCTTTATCCAGTAGAAGGCCTTTGGCAACCGCATCAGCCAGAACAGAAACAGAGTGATATCCGATCATACACCAGTTTTCATTGGCCATGTGACTCCAGATAGGCAATGCCTTATGTACGCTCTGCTCGCAGTGCTTAAGCATGGAGCGGGCGATATCCGTATTGACCTGGCGATTGATAATATTAAACAGCGGATGCAGGGCACGGTAAGTATCCCAAACGGAAAAGACCGTATAGTTTGTGAAACCGTCAGCCTGATGAATATTATGATCCAATCCACGATACTGCCCGTCTACATCGGTATATACGCAAGGATTGATCATCGTATGATAGAGGGAAGTGTAAAGCATCGCCAGCTGGTCTTCACTGCCGTTCGCTTCGATAACGGATAACTCCTTATTCCAGGTTTCATTTGCCCGTGCAGCCAACTGCTCGAAACTATAGCCGGATGCCTCAGCCCGCAAATTCTTTAAAGCGCCTGCTGCACTCACACCGGAAAGAGCCACCTTTACCTCTAATTCTTCAGAGGCGGCCGGATCAAAATCGAAATAGGCAACAATCTTGCGTCCACCTATATCCGGAAAGTTCTCTTTCATATTAAACTTACCGTATCCGCCCCGGTAATCGACCTTCGCCTTCTCTTCACAACCATAGTGTATGACCGGTTTGGAGAAAGACATGGCGAAATAGGTATAATTGGTACGCGCCCACCCGTTTGTAATCCGGTAACCGGTAACCAACGTATCATTCTCGACGCGGATATTTGTCCACAGGACTTTCCCGTCATAGTTATATATGCCATGGATCATGTCCAGGACAATCCGCTGGTTCTTTGCCTCTTTCGGGAATGTATATTTATGAACCCCTACCCGCTTGGTTGTCGTCAGCTGTGCTTTTACACCGTAATCCGCCAGCATCACCTCATAGTAACCGGGACGGGATATTTCCGTCTCGTGCGAAAAGCGGGAACGATAACCGCCATCGGGATTCGTTGCCGTCCCCGGGTTCAGCTTCAAAGCGCCTGTTGTCGGCATAATCAGGATATCCCCCAGGTCGGAATGTCCCGTTCCGCTGAAATGCGTATGGCTGAACCCGACGATACTACTGTCCTTATGCTGGTAGCCGGCACAGTACTCATACGCACGGGGCTGATATTTACCATCTATATTATGAGGGATCGTGTCTGTATCGGGACTTAACTGCACCAGTCCGAAAGGCACACAAGCCCCTGGAAACGTATGCCCCATCCCGTTTGTCCCGATGATCGGGTTGACCAAAGAGGTTTTATCCTGTGCGGACAAACCGCCAAAAGCCAGCAAGGCGGAAAATAAAAGGATCGTCTTCTTCATGATATCATTATCTGTTTATAATTTATTTTGACAAAAAAGCCTGGTATTCATCCCACATACTTTCAATGCTGCTCTCTTCGCCAAAGATACTTTTGATCGCTTTGTCAAAGCTCCATACATCGATGTCGCGGACAGTCTCGTGGAATTTCCGGATCGCATCCGGATCTTTGGTCGTCAACCACTGGATAAAGAAACCTGTCGTACGATAACCATCCATCCAGTTACCGCCCGGTTTACGGGTACTCATATCGAAATATCCGGCCTGGGCGCGGACGGCATCCGCCAAACCTTCGATACAAGCCCAAAATGTCTTGTTGGTAGAATAAGAGCCGATTCCTTTCGGTTCAAACTGATAGGCATGTACCAATTCGTGATACAAAACGCCACGTGTTTCAAAATCGAGTTTATATAGCGATTCGTTAGCCGATTTCTCGATATGCTGCGTACTATAGACAATCGAGATGACAGGCGGATTGCCCCCTTTAGCCGACACGCCGTCATAGTCTTTCAATGTGTACTCTATTTTCTGTACGTCGTTCATCGTGTCTTTGGCCGTATAGAACAAAATCTCTGCCACTTTGCGGGCATGATACCGGATATAGGCATCCGGATCTTGTACAAGGTCGGTATAAACGGCAGCCCCTTTCGTATCAGGGTCCAGTACCTCAAAATCTACGTTGGGATATTTAAAGTCCTCCCAGTTCGCATTCAAATTCGTATTGTAAAATAAAACATCGCCCAGAACCAGTGTGTCGCCTGTCGCGGTACTGGCCTCCAGCATATATTGTTTGTAGTTGGACGGTTTGGTTACGGTACAAAGAATCTCCTGGTAACGGGAACAAAACTTCTGGTCTTTCCGTTCGTCTACCACTACCCAATTCTTTCCGTCATGCGATCCTTTCAATGTCCAGGCAGCCGGATCGTGGGCTGGCGTTTCACCGGACGAATATATTTTATAACTCTGGACAGGAACAGTACATTGCTTGTCAAAAACAACCTTATTAACTCCTTTTGTCCCCACAAAACAAGTAGTCGGATTTCCATCCGCCAATTCAGGGACATTTACCGGCAATTTTGCCTGACAAGAACACAATAATAAACTTATCGATATAAATATATTTATTTTCATAACACAACTATTAAAATTAAGCAACATACTGTTCACTCTCCAAAAGTTACAAAATTATTTTTATTATATCCTTTTCCGTATTTTTTATGATCCTATTTACATTTCCCTAACCGATGTACAATATTAGAAGATTCCAAGCAAATCTAAGTACTCCATTTAAACCAAAAGAGTGTCAAAGTTTACCATTGGTCGATTTTGATACTTTTTTGAGAAATCAGGACATCAATGTATTTTAAAATAGATTATTAAGGGCTATCCAGGGAATTCCCCGATAGCCCTTTTATAATAGTCTGAAAGAACCGGTTACATATAATTAAGTGCTACGTTAATAAAAAGAACTGTTCTTTCAGATGATGATTCTTATTCCCAACCCGGAGTTGTCTGTTTCAGGATCGGACTTGCATTCAGCTGGTTTTGAGGAATCGGGAAATAGCTATATTCTTTGTCTGTAGCATCTTTTCCCTTGTTCCACCATTCTTCATGGAATTTATTCCAACGGATCAAATCTATACGACGACGGCGTTCACCGATGAACTCACGTCCCCATTCATCCAAAAGCTCTGCATCTGTCAACTTATCCAGATTTGCCACATAGCTATATTTAGGCCATTCCGCTGCAGGGTAGTTTCTTACCCGTACATAATCCAAGAGCTCAGCAGCCTTTGCCTTATTGTCTTCTCTATAATAGCATTCTGCCAAAGAGTAATACATTTCAGACAAGCGCATTTCAGGAGTAGACTGAGAACGGAACAAACCGTCATGATCCGGCAAATAAGGGAATTTATTGAAACGGAAACCGGAATTTTCTTCACCAGTAGTCACCTGAGATTCCTTGGCTATGACATCGGCATCGTTACAAATAAAATATCCACCACGAGCAGCAGCTTCCAACAATTTTTGTTTCTTGTTTTCAGTATTCAAAGACTTATCTTCAGAGAAGCGTCCTACCTGATCAACAAAAACCAATGGGAAACCCATCCATTCCTCGGAACCATTCACATTTTCATCTGTAAAACCATATTGCTTCGATTCGTCGTACTTCATCTGTGCCCCTTGCAAGAAGAAACCTTCATAACCGCCATTCGCATCTGTCGTATGGAACGGAATTACACGATAGTCACACTTCGCATATTTTTCAAATGGATTTCCGAGTCCGCTCGCAAACTGGTATACATTTCCTTGGAAGTCGCGAGAAGGTTGCAAATGGATACCGTTGTTGCCACCGCCATCACTACCAATCGTTTGGGCTGCCGAATAATGCATACCGTCCGCCCACATCGTCTGTTGTTCCAAACGACCGCGTTCATGCCAAAACTCGAACATATTCTCAGGAGACTGATATTTATTGATACCAGAACGGAACGGATCACGATAATCTTGTTGGTTTATGCTATATGTACCATATTTACCGGCAATAATATCCTCCGCCCATTGCTTGCAATCAGCATAATGATCCTCACCAATCCAAACTTTGGCATTCAGATAAAGACGAACCAGCAAACCAGCTGTCGGTCCCTGTGTCCAACGGCCGAGACGTTTTTCTTTCGGCAATGTCGGGAGGCATTCCTTCAATTCCGATTCGATGAAATCATAGACTTCCTTCGCCGTGCTCTGAGGTACGATTTCATCAGAAGCCTGCTGTTCCGTAGCGATTGGAACCTGACGGTAAAAGTCTAACAAAAACATGTAGTACCAGGCCCGTAATACACGTAAGTCGCTATAATAAGCAGCCTTCTCTTCATCGGTAACACCGATCGAGCTAAAATCAACCGTATTGAAATCACGCAACACCGTGTTTACCTGACTAATACATTGATAAGATGCTACCCAAGCACCATTGACCTGCCCTTGGATATAGTTCCACTTATGTTCGTGCAAGCGAATCCATTGGCCATCGTCATATCCATGCCGCCCTTTCTGTGTCCAAACAAAATGGTCACCAGTCAATTCCTGCAACTTCCAGATATCACCGCGCCACGTAACATTGTCACTATGTTCGAAACAACGAACTACGGCAGCTTCAACAGACAATTTATCCGTATAATAATTGTCTCTCACCAAATCCGAATATACTTTTTCTGTCAGGTCTGTACAAGATGTCATAGCAAGAGCACCTAACAAACCTGCAGCACATAATAATTTAATCTTTTTCATGTTCTATCTCTTAAATTGATTAATAAGTGATTTGTACGCCAAATGTCAGATTTCTTGCAGTCGGATATACCTCCATACCACCGATTCCCGGCCACAAGCCTGTAGTCGTCACCGTTGTCGGGTCTACGCCAGAGTATTTAGTCAATGTAAACACATTCTTCAACGTTCCATACACACGTAAATTAGAAATCCACTTCGTATTCAATTTCGGAGTCCATCCAACCGTAATGTTATCCAACCGCAGATAATTACCATTCTGCAAGAAATAGTCACAAATCACTTTCGGACCTTTGATATGGGCATTTTCTTCGTAAGCAGAAGTCAGTTTGTTATCACCGGCAACCACCTGTAAGCCATAATACATTTCATATTGGTTCATCACTTTATAGCGGAAACGTCCGCGGAAGAACAAAGACAAATCGAAGTCCTTATATCTGAACGTATTTCCCCAAGACAACTCCCATTTGGGAACACCAGTTCCATCCAGATAAACTTTGTCCTGTTCATTACCATCGGCTCCTAACTTCGTTGCTCCACCTTTTTCACCTTTTTCCCAAATCAGGATATTACCAGCATCATCAACGCCTGCATAACGGAATCCATAGAAAGAACCGATCGGCGTACCGTCCTGCAAACGCTGAGCAGAACCCGGGTTACCCGGAGAGGGGAAACCATCTCCTTCAATGTAACCTAACTGATATTTTTCATTCGAGAATGATTTCAATTCAGATGAAGTATAAGAGAGGTTCAGGTTTGTTGAGTAAGAAAAGTCTTTTGTCTGTACTGCATCCCAATTTACCTGGAACTCAAAACCTTTGGAATTAGTCGTACCCACATTTGCATAGATTTTATCATGCAAATACGGAGGCAGAGGAACCGGATATTCACCGATTACATCACGACCTTCACGAATGAATACATCAAAACTACCTGACAAGCGAGAGTTAAACAAGGTATAATCAATACCCAAGTTATAAGAAATCTGTTTTTCCCAAGCCAAATCATAATTCGGATTGTTACCAGGTCCGTATCCCATGATAAATTTGCCATAAGTATCGCTATAGTACTGTCCGAATCCGGAATATTTGGCTTGTGCCGTATAACGGTCGAATCCGGAACGTCCGGTCACACCATACGAAAAACGAAGTTTCAAATCGTCAACGGCAGAACTGTTTTCGAACACCGGTAATTTGGATACACGCCAAGCGGCAGATGCAGCAGGGAAGAGCCCCCACTTATGGTCTTCACCGAACTTGGAGTTACCTTCATGGCGTAAAGATCCGGTAAACAGGAATACGTCATTCCAGTTATAATTAATACGTCCCAAAAACGCGATTGTTTTTTCTTCTTCCTTATGAGATTCCATACCCAAACGGCCATTCACCTTTTCGTACTCACCACCTTGGATATAGTTATATAAGAAAGCATCGGAAGGGAAATCACGGTTCGATGCAGAGAACCATTCATAATCGAATTGCTGGTAAGAATAACCGCCCATGATTTTGAAATCATGTTCATCATTGATTTTGAACGAGTAGTTACCCAACCATTCCAATGTCCAATCCGTCCAGGCTTCCTGTTTCAAGAATGCTTCGCCGTTATAATTTCCATTGATACAATCTTTATGTGTCTTGAACTTATACCGAGACTCTTTCTTGTTATGTCCCTGGCGGCCAAGTTTCAACTCTGTGTTCAGATTTTTCAGAATGTTCAGTTTCAAGTTCAGGTCGATCGTGGAATATTCCTGTCTTGCTCCTCTTTCCTGCTCTGTCAAATTTTTGATCGGGTTGAAGGAATAACTGTTTCCCTTGAATGCATCCATCTCATCCACACTAAAAGTCGGATTCAATTGGACTGCTTGTTTGAATGAAGCATAATCAGTATAATCTTCGTCAGCTATGCGATAAGAGAAATTACCTCCTACTTCCAACAAACCTTCCAAAGTCGTATGTTTGAAGTTTCCACGCAAGCCATATTCTTTACGATTGGAAGCGATATCCAATCCTTCTTTTCCCTTGAAGTTGGTGGACATACGGAAAATCGTCGATTCGCTACCACCGGACAACGAAATATTGTGGTTATGGCCAAAATTATTTTTATTGATCAACTCATCATACCAATCAGTCCGATGCCCGTAATCGGCAGCACCTGTAACCTTATCCAGATATGTATCCGCATCCAAAATGTCCGGTTTGCTTGCTACGAAGTCATGTTCGACATAACCATCGTACGTGATAGTCGTCTTACCGGCCTTTCCTTGTTTGGTCGTTACCAAGATTACACCGTTTGCTCCACGAGAACCGTAAATAGCTGCAGCAGAACCATCTTTCAATACGGTAATGGATTCAATATCTGACTGTGCCAAATTACGCAAATCTCCTCCCGGCATACCATCGATCACAATCAACGGACTGTTACCGGCTTTCAAGGAAGACGCTCCGCGTACCTGGATACTACCGCTCGTATTCGGGTCGGCAGCAGCAACGCTGTTTACCACGACTCCAGCCACTTTTCCATCCACCAGCTGCATCGGGTCGTTCACCGCACCGGCTAAGAAATCTTTGCTGCTAACACTCGTAACAGCGGTCGTCAAGTCTTTCTTTACAGAAGATCCGTAACCAACAACGATCACTTCCTGCAAATTTTCAGAATCTTCTTGCAATGTAATATTAAAGGTAGTCTGGTTTTTTACAGGTACTTCCAAGGTTTTATAACCAATGTAGGAAATCTGTAAAATAGCATTGTTCGGTACATTTTCAACAGTAAATGTACCGTTCACATCGGTAATATTACCGATTGTTGTCCCTTTTACGACAACGTTGGCGCCAATTACAGGTTCTCCGTAATTGTCAACAACCGTACCGGTAATCTTTTTGTTTTGTTGCGCTACATTCACTTCCGGCAGTTTTTCCGTTTCAGAGGCATTTACAGCACCCACATTTACAGAAAAGGCAGAAATCAATAAACAAAATGTAGACACTTTTGCTATATCCCCTAAGGATAATAGTTTAGATGTTTTGTTCATAATTTTAAAACATAGTTTAGAATTAATAATTTAAATACACATTATATGTGTGTTAATAATAAGACACATTTCATTCTTCACACATTCATTGTTTCTCCATAGGCTTTACGATTTAATTTTTGTAATTCGACAGCAATATTAGTTGATCTTAACATATATGTAGTAACACTGAAACACCAAAAGAGTATCAAAATCAACCGCTGGTCAATTAAGATACTTTTTTGTACAATCAGGACACTACCAGCGAAGACAGAAATTCCCCAGCCTGCAGAGTCTCGAAATTAACAAATTGTAAAATCACCAAAGTCATTATTGATTCCACAGCTAAAACCGGACAAAAGGCTAATTTTTTTAAAGAAATAATGATTTATTGGAATCTTTCGTAAACCAAAACTTTACAACAACCCCCTTTTCAGCCATTTTTCTATTTCGTCCGAAATCTTGATCGATTTTGGGTTGACTCTTTTCACGGTTTAAACTCCCCTTTCTGACAATAGGAAAAGCGAGGTGCGCAGTCCGTTTCGAAAAGCGTGCAATTTGATTATCTAAAGGTGGAAATGCCGACAAAGTGATAAAGATTAACTCCCGGAAAATCGAATATTTGAAAATAAAACGGACGGCATTCCATATATTCTAAGGGAATTCAGGGGCTTTTTTGCCATGAAGACGGTCATCTTTCCAATTACGACCGTCCTGATCGCCATTACGACCGTTCTAATCTTCGCGAGGTGCTGAGCGCACTACCTATTAGCACGGTCGTAATGGCAAAGAGCACGGTCGTAATGACGAAAAACTCCCGTCAAAGAGGAAAAACTCCCTTTTTGAGGTCAAAAAAACGGATTGACATTTGTTTTGTTTCGGATGTCTTTCGAACCTGAAAAACGCGTTTTATACAATAAGCCCCCCTATATTCCTCATTAAGGTCACTATAGATCCCTATAATCAATCAACTTGACTCCACGTTTTTTGATCGCCATTGTTACTGGTAAGGATAGCATTATATCCGTCACTTCCTGCCTGTCAGTCGCAACATTCCGATATTCATCGTGGAAAACGCCGCGCATTTCCTCAGTATCATAAGATGGATGTTCTACAAAAAGATAAACACCTTTAGGTAATCCGCTGATAACTTCAACCAGCGTCTTAACACGTGTTTCAAAAGGTATGTTTTTGTCATTAGAGAAAGGCAAAGGCAAAACAGCATCCTTATCTGCTCCATCCACATAAAGATTATATTCAGCACAGATCTTTCGAATCATAGCCTTTACTTCCGGATCGAAATCATAGCATCCCATATGTCCGGAGACATGCGAAACGCGAGGAATATATTTTTTTACCATTTCGATCTGTGCACGGAATTCTTTTTCTATCTCATCCAAACTCCACGCGTGTTCTGACAATGACTGCCCTGCTCTTTTAGCATCCTTCCAAATCAGTGGATGGAAGTAACCATCACGATCAACTAAACTTTTACCTGCTGTCAAAGGACGCCAACGAACCCCGTCCCATTCAGATGTCAACATTAGATGAACACCCACATCCAAATTGCTATAGGCTGGCTGATTTAAAGAAGATACAGCATCCATAAACCAATCGCAACACGGCATAAGCTCAATTGAACGAGCTATACCTTTCGTGCAAACTTCCAATATGGCTTGATTGGCAGACTTGAAACTTCCCATATCATCAGCTCTCACCAACAGGCTTACTTCGCTTTTCTCTCGTTTCACCTGGAACGTGTATGTACCGGAAGGGACTTCAAAAACAGAATAACCATCTTTCCAAGTAAGGAAACGGGGCAATGAGGATGTTGTTTCTACCATTTGCCCTTCTAACGATGGGACATACACAACAGCAGATGTATTAGCCGGAATAGAAACCGACAATCTCATCAATCCATCCTCAATAGACCAATCGGAAGATATCTGCCCTCTTATACTAAAATAGCTCCCCTTTGCCCATTTCAAATCATTTGTAGGCTGAGGTTTGATTTCTATCTCCTTAAAAGCATCAGACAAAGAATTGATACCCAATAAAGAACGGAAAAACCATTCTTCGGTCGATCCGAACATCGGATGATTCTGCGACGATCCATTTTCAGGATATTCCCAAGACTCCCACAATGTTGTAGCTCCTTGTTCCAACATATATCCCCAGCCCGGATAATCTTTGTTAGACACTAAACGACCGGCTAAGTCATTTCTGCCAAAAGTCCGAAATACATCAAATGCCATCTTACAGGAGAAGATTCCGGTAGCCACATGCCAATTATGCCGCTCATATTCCTTGATCAACCAGTCAAAAGCAGCTTTCTTATTTTCTTCGGAAAGATTGTAATAAAGGGCAAAAGCCTGAGTACTTTGTGTCCCATTGCCATATCGCCCGGTTCCGGGAAGAAAATGGGCTTTCACGATGCGTTGCCGTATATCTTCTGCCAACTTTTTATAACGGATCGCATCCTCTTTCCGACCTAAAACTTCTGCGAAATAAGCTATGATCCGGACATGTTCATAATAGAAACAACTGGCAGCAAAGGCGTCATCTTTTGTATCTAAAGCCACGTGGTCTCCAATATCCCAATGGAAAAGCCCATCTACAGTTTTACTGTTGATAAACTCTATCTGTTTAGCAAAGGAATCATAGCTTCGCTCTATAATCCGCTTATCACCATAAAAATCATATAACTGTTTTTGGAGGAAAGGGAATGCAAGCTGCCAGCCCAACGGGCCGGAGCCATCTCCTATACCATTGATGATAATACCGGTATTGGGTGCAATTTCAGGCATTCCTCCAGCCGGAGATTGATCGTTAATGAAATCTTTTACCGTTTTACGATAGAACTGCGCCATATCGAAATTATAGATGAAGGATTCAGCCGTCGCCACCATATCGCCGCCATATCCCATTTTCTCCCTGCCGGGACAATCTGACTGGACACTAAACACGTTACTCCGGAATGTACGCAATGTCACTTCGTGCAAACGATTATACAGACTGTCGGAACATTCGAAAAAACCTGTACGCTCCAGATCGGCAGACAGACGGATTCCCGTAATATCATCAGCAGATAATGTACCGGGATAATTGAATACCTCCACATAACGGAAACCATGAAATGTAAATTTAGGCGTATAGACCTCTTCGCCTATACCTTTCAAAATATATTTATCTTCCTGATAAGCATCTGCGGGGGCTCCAGGTCCACCTTTCAAGTTCCACATGCTTTTGATATGTCCCGCTGTAGTCGTCAACCAATTCAATGTACTATCGGGATGGATATTCTCTCCATATCTCATCGAAACCATGCTTCCTTTTTCACCTTTTACCTTTATCGAAGCGACTCCGGCAAAATTGACTCCCATATCTACCATATAAGTTCCAGAAGGAGTTTTCCATATAGAAAAGGGTGAAATCTTTTCTATGATCTTAACCGGTGGTTGCATTTGAGGAGTCATATCCCCCGATGGACCCTGGACTTTTACAGCATTATGCCATGTCCCTTTCGGAGTACCAATCCGATTCCAGCCTTCCACTTCAAGACGGGCATCATACTTTTCGCCTAAATAAACATTATTTCGAACGATAGGTCCGGGTGATACCTTCCACGTTGCATCTGTCAAAATACGGCTGACACGTCCATTTTTATCTTCAATCCTAAGCTCCGCCTTTACAATCGGCCGACCGGTTTGCTGTACATCTCTTAGATTATAGGCTCCAAAAAGTCTGATCGGAAGCGGATTATACCAACCGTTTCCCAACATGAAAGCTAAGACATTTCCTCCATTGGAAACCATAGAGGTCACATCATACACCGAATATAAGACTTGTTCCCTATGAGCGGTCCATCCTGGATCAAGGACCTGATCTCCTACTTTCTTCCCATTGATATAAGCCTCATAATACCCTAATCCGGACACATAAAGCCGTGCAGATCGAATGCTGTTAGAGGCAGAAAATTCTTTTCGAAACAGCGGCATCGGATCTTCTTTATAAAAATCTTCATCTTGAACAAATTGCTGACTCCCATCACCAATCCAGTTGGCTTTCCAATCTGCTTCATCCAACATAGTTGTTTCAAACCAAGCAACTTCACTCCAATCGGACAATTTACCTACTTGATTACGTAGTCTTACTTTCCAATAATATCGCGTAAAGGGTTTCAATGGTTTTCCCCCATACGTGATCTGTATGGATTCATCACTATCGACAATCCCTGTATTCCACATATTTCCTTCCCCTTTTCTTAAAGATGAAAGATTATCACTTACCAAAAGCTCATAATTGCTTTGCCGGACATCATTATCATCACTGTTAACAATCCAACTGAATTGAGGATGTTTTTCGGATATACATATAGGATTGGACAAATATTCACACCTAAGCCTTTCGGGCTTAAAATTACCTGCTATAATACACATAGCAGGTAATATAAAATATAGTATAAACCTAAATCTTCTCATAATCAACTTCTTTTCAAGAGTTCTAACATTTTTCGATCCAACTTATGCCCCTTAAAATTCTCATAAGATACATCTTTACGACCACTATCCAAAATACCAAAATCTCCATACAAGTTCCACAAAGACCAACCCCATCCTTGTTCTTTAAATACGGTGAACAAATCTTCCAACCAAGTTAATGCTACTTTATGAGGGGTTTTATTATAACATCCCATTTCACCAATATGCACTTTCCCTCCCTTAGCAATCCATTCTTTCCAAGGGTTCACACAACTTTTTCTTAAATAATCAATATCGAAAGTCTCATTCTCCATTGACATTGGCCATGCCAAATCCTTCTCCGGAAACTCTAAAAGCTGTTTAACTCCCGGCCAACCGGCTCTAAAATGGGATATCAACATCGGGTCGTATCCCCTGCCACTCTGTATGATGTTCGGTATGTCCGTCAAGGTCATAAGAGGAACACGTCCTACATCTTTTCCATCTACAATGATCAAACGATTAGGATCAGCATCTCTGATTTCCTTTATCAGTACACGGGCAACTTTGTCATATTTTGCAACTTCAATAGTAGGGGCTTCGTTTATCAAGTTAAAACTTACTGTTTTGTTTGCAATCCCTTTATATCTTTCTGCAAATATTTTCCAATGGAAAGCACAAGCCTCTAAAGGTTCCTCGTCTTCAAAAAGGTTGGAACGGGGGTCCGGATTATTAATACAATAGCCAGGAACACGATGAAAATTCAAATTCACATGTAACCCATACTGCTTAGCATAATCCACGGCATGATCTATCTCTTTAAGAATATCTTCATTTACCGAAAACCAATCATTTTCACTGCTCCAGCACCAATAGGAAAGAGGGAGACGCACAAAATTAAATCCTAACTCAGCAATCAATTCGAAATCACGCTCCGCAAAAGGTGTCTGATGGTTCGGATCAAATTTGTTTAATAAATTAAAACCTTTCCATAACGGAGCTGTATCAGCCGTGATGTCTATATCTTTATTTTCTTGCAAACCAGAAGATTTCATCTGACAGGATTCCAAACTTAAAACAGATCCGCTACATGCTGCCAATAAAGAAGAGGCTGCTGTTTTTTTTAAAAAGTCTCTACGAGTCACCATAATTCTTTTTTCTTTTTGACATTGAACATGCTACAAAAATGGAGGAATTACCCTAAAAAAATAATAGATATTGAACTATTCTATATCAAAATCAAGCCATCGAGCCTAATATACCATCAATTTATTCTATTAGTTTGTTGCAAATTCTAAAGCTCTCCCCCAGGAATACCTAAAAAAATAAAAATATACTTTAATTGATCAAAGATTCGAAGTTTTTCATTTAGATTTGCGATACCATGAAAGTAAAAGGAGAATGTTTAGAATTTTAGTACTATTATTATTAATTATCCTCACACAAACGGATACTTTTGGCCAGGCATACCGTTTCTTTAATGTAAATGCAGGCTTGTCCAGCAGCAGAATAAATGCTGTTCAACAAGATTATGAAGGCTATATTTGGATTGCTACAGAAGACGGACTCAACCGTTTTGACGGAAGTAGTTTCCACACCTATCGAAATATACCAAACGACAGCACTTCGCTTCCAAATAATCATGTGAGACAAATTATAGAAGATACAAAACACAGGCTTTGGATAGCGACCATGACAGGGCTCTGCTTATACGACCGGGACACGGACACATTTGAAAAAATCGAGTTGAGGCCGGAGAACTGTAACTCTTCCAATATGCAAATCTATGATATTATAGAAGATACCAAAGGACAATTATGGTTCTCGATATCGGAATACGGCATATTTGCCCTTTATTCCGATATTGAAAACATGCAATGTTTTCAAAGCACGAACTCTGAAATATGCAGTAACCAAATCAACTGTATCTTAGAGGATTCGAAAGGGAATATATGGTTCGGTTCCGGAGAAGATGGAATTAGCATATACGACCCGTCATGCGGAAAATTCATAAATTATCAGACCAATGATGGAAGCGGCTTGGGATCAAATAAGATTTCATCATTATGTAATGACAGCATAGGCAGAGTGTGGGTAGCTACACTCACCGGTGGGATTTTCATCTACTCACATGACACAAAAAAGTTCCAGCCTTTGGATAAGATCAAGGAAAAGGAGATTCTAAAGCTCATGACTGACAAAAACGGTGACATATGGATATCCAGCTACTATAACAATCTGAAAAAATATATTTCAACCAAAGATACTGTCGTCGACCTCATTCTTGACATCCCTGAAATAAATACTAACGAAAGTGTTATACATGCGTTGTTTCAAGACTGCCAAGACAATATTTGGGTCGGCCTCTTTCAAAAGGGGCTCCTGCTCCTCTCTTCTGAAAAACAAATGTTTCAGAATTATCGGTTTAATCCGTTTTTGGAAGGCTCGATAAAAGAAGGGGCCATCGTGCCTGTCTACTGCGATTCTTTTGGTGAAATTTGGATAGGGAAAGATGGAGGCGGGCTCTTCCGTTTAGACAAAGACAAACATATTCTTCAATATTTCCACAGTCAAAAAAATAATTCTGAAAACATCATTGTCTCCCTGTTTGAAGATTCCAGGCATGACATCTGGATTGGCACCTATCTAAGCGGTATAATGAGATTCAACAGAAGAAAAAACTCAATTGATCTAAAAATATCTTCGGGTAACTCCCCCAAAACATTGAATTCACATCACGTAACTGACTTCAAAGAGACTGCCGACGGGAAACTATGGATAGCTACAAATGGGGGAGGACTAAACATCTATGACCCCCAAAGCGGAACCTTCGATTATATTAAAAAATCAGAAGCCAAGACTGATAATAATCAACTGATTGACAATTGGTGCAACGTCCTGTTTATTGATAAAGACAGTATCCTTTGGATCGGCACATACAAAGGACTTTGTAATTATGACATGAAGAATAAGAAATTCATGGACTACTATAAAGAAGAACTGCCCAATGAAATAGTACATACCATAGAAGAAGATACATTGGGGAACATCTGGGTCGGAACTCAAGACGGGTTGGTATGTATTCCCCCCAAAAGCAATCGCTCAATGATCAGATCATACGGGATAAAAGAAGGGTTGCCGAATAGCCTTATCCTCAACATAAAAAAAGACAACGACGGTAATCTTTGGATTACGACAGGGAACGGATTATCCATGATGGAAATCACAACGAAAAATTTCCATAATTATACAACTGCTAACGGACTTGCAACAAGCGAATGTAACCAGAAATCACTCAGCCTGTCACCTTTCGGAGAATTTGTATTCGGGACGACTCAAGGATTCACCTCATTTTACCCTGAAAAGAAGGGACAATCTGTTATAGAACCGCTGAAATTGGCACTTAACGATCTTTATATTCATAATAGGCCAGTCGCCATTTCCTCCGAAAAAGACGCTATTCTCAAGTCGACTTTAGATAAAACCCGCTATATAACATTGAATGATAAGCAGAACAGCTTTTCAATCTCTTTTTCTGCAATAGAATATATGTTGCCGGAAAACGTCAATTACGAAGTCATGCTGGAAGGATTTGACCAAAAATGGCATTCCGCCTCGAACAAACTTGTCACATATACAAACCTGCCTCCTAAAAACTATGTGCTTCGGATCAAAGCATGGAGAAATAATAGAGAGAAAGGATTGGAAAGACAAATCAATATTCGCACGCTTCCATCTCCATGGGCACATCCATACATGAAATCTGTATATATTTTGCTTATACTGATCACGACTACTGTCATTTGGAGGCATCTGAACAAAATTGCAAAAAATCGAAGAGAAGAAAAAATCTTACAAGAAAAGCTTCAATTCTTCACCGATATCTCACACGAGATACGAACACCGCTGACGCTGATTATGGGACCTTTAAGCAAACTCATATCAAAAAGCAAAGATTCTACACTTCTGCCGACCTACAATATAATGTATAAACATGCAAATCGGTTACTCAACTTGGTTAACCAGATTATGGATCTAAGAGCGATCGAATTTAATAAAAAGCGGATTCTAGTAAAAGAGACCAACATTACTCAATTCGTATCAGCCGAAAAGGAATCTTTCAACTCGTTGGCGGAAGAAAAAGGTCTTGATTTTGTATTTATCTCCGAGGGAGAAATTACCGGGTACATTGATCAAAACATTATTTCCCAAATTCTTTTCAACCTGATTTCAAATGCCATCAAATACACTGAGCAGGGAAG
Organism: uncultured Parabacteroides sp.; assembly: GCA_900552465.1. Taxonomy (GTDB): domain Bacteria; phylum Bacteroidota; class Bacteroidia; order Bacteroidales; family Tannerellaceae; genus Parabacteroides. The sequence continues at coordinate 24,292 of URZO01000020.1, forward strand.
AGTTTGTGTAAAAATCGGACTATTAAAACAAAAGAATCTGTTCATCCTCATAGAAGACACAGGTAAGGGAATCTCAAAAGAAATGCAAGAAAAGATTTTCGAGCGATTCTTTATGATTAATCATGAGAATACAAATAAGTATCTAAGTTCAGGGATAGGTTTGCATCTCACGAACAAAATCGTTCAACTTCACCATGGGAGCATCTATCTTGAAAGCGAATTGGGAAAAGGAAGCTCATTTACGATTATCTTGCCTATCAATAAGGATTCCTATGCAGAGGAAGAAATCGACAAGGAAAGTGCTCTCCCTATTGTTACGCACAAGCCTATTCATATCCAAACAGACATTCCTCTCACAATAAAAAAAGGTTCCCATCCTCAAAAAATACTCATTGTCGAAGACAATAAAGATATCAGATCATTGATTTCAACTGAATTATCAGAAAATTACCGAATAATAGAAGCCGATAATGGGAAAGATGCATTACGGATCTGCATGGAAGAGAAACCGGATTTAGTCATAAGTGACATACTGATGTCAGAAATGGATGGAATCGAGCTTTGTAAGAAAATTCGTAACAACGAGACGCTTCGATCCACTCCTGTTATATTGGTAAGTGCACGAACGAGCAATCTACAACAAACAGAAGGTATTAAATCCGGTGCAGATGCCTATGTTACAAAACCATTTGACATTGAATACCTGAAGGCTTTAGTCTGTCATTTCACACATAAGCCGACGACAAAGACAGCAGAAGAGAAACAAGAACCGAATGACAGTTCAACTCAATTTGCCATCTCACGTAATAACATGATTTTACAAAAGATGGATACGATCATCAAGGAACATCTCGACGATACCGGCTTTGGAGTTGATATTCTTTGCCAGGAGCTTGGCTTTAGCCGCAGTCATCTAAATCGAAAAATAAAAGAACTGACAGGAAGTTCGCCTGCTTCGTACATAAAACAAGTACGTTTGCAAATAGCTGTGAACTTATTAAAAAAAGGAGATTTATCGGTATCTGAAATTGCTTATATGACGGGGTTTTCGTCCCCGTCATATTTTAGCCAAGCTTTCCGAGAGTTTTATGGAATACCTCCGAAAGAGTATATTTCATATAATTCATCCAACTAAAAAAGAACATTACATACAATTAATCATACTGAGATATTTCGGCTTCTGGTATTTCATATTGGCCAGAAGCTGCATCAAGAACAAGAATCCAATCTTCCATTTCGCCAAGTGACGGATGGTCAAACAAACGTATGCCTTTATTACTATAAATTCCAATTTTACGAGATTGTCCATTTCGCGGATTAAACCACCAAGCAACTACTTTTTCATCGTTTATAACCTCCATATTTACACTAAAGGGGCGTCCAACCGGAGCATACACCATAGCGTAAGTACCATTGGAGTCTTTAGTTGCTAAAAAACGATACCTCCCAGAACCAGGGATAGATGTCTCTACTTTTTCTTTAACAATGACATCATCAGCCGGGACACGTGTAAAATATGGTCTGGATAAAAAAAGTTGCTTAGCATATTTCATTTGAGATGATCCCGGCTGTTCCAATGCCTTTTGCCAAGACATCAAGGGATTATTGATTGGTTCATTCTTTTTAGGATTATACATTTGCCAAATGGAATGGTGTCCATAAGTATATCCAAAAGCTCCATTAAACAAATTCCAATACAAAGCTCTTCTACAATCCATTGAAATTGTATGACCAAATTTATCTGGATTAAAAGCTACAGGATGATCTTCATATACAGGTTCTGAGTCCATTACCGGCTTTATTGGACTAAGATGATAATCGTCTAAGGTCTGGCTATAACGCCAATATTCAACTTCATGCCCATTTTGTCTCATATTAAAATCCAACCAATCTTCCGTATGAAAATAAGTAGCCGATCCATATCCGCCTCCTGGATGATATGAACAAAGATGAACTCCATTATCTCCTGCATCAAGCCCTTTTGCCATCGCTCTAATAATATCCTTCATTTCTTCATTTTCTGGAATACGATCTCCTCCTAAAACCCATATAATATCTGAATTCCGATATCTTTTACCTAAAAAGCGACCATAATCTTCTGCATTTTGAGTATTAAATATTGTTTTCCCTTTATCATGCCAATAGCACCCCCATGTTGGTAGCATTGCGACCACAAGCCCTAATGAATTAGCCCTATTTACAACATAATCAACATGATCCCAATAATCATCATCTTTTCCAGGAGAAAGCAAAGGTTTAGAAGGATCCCTGTCTTCGAGAGGAAGATGTCCATACGCGTTGGGTGTATTAATGCCATCCAATTCTGCTAAAACAACCGCTTGTATTACTGTAAAACCCTTGGAAGCTCTGTCTTTAAGATAAAAATCAACTTCTTCTTTATTCAATCGATGGAAAAGCTCCCACGCCGTATCCCCCAAATAGAAGAAAGGCGTACCGTCTTCGTACTGCAAAAATCTGTTATTTTCAGACACTTGCAATCTTCGAAAACCTTTATCTTTTGCTTTCACAATAAAGGAGACATTTCCCAATAAAAATAAAATCACAAATAATTTCATAATACGCATGACTGACTATAATTTTAAATTATACAATAAACAAAATTATCGTTCATTCCGAAATATCAGGTAAAAAGATTACCTGAAATTCACTTTCCCCACATATTCGGTATGTAGTTTCAATTCTTCCGGAGAAGTGACGGGCTGTCCGTAGATGCGCAGGTTTTCGATTGTAACATCCTTCACCTGATGGTTGCCATCATACCCGCAGAAGAGCGAGAACGGGAAACGTCCGCCTAATATCTGAATATCTTTGAATCGGATATTTTCAATATGCCCTCTGAATTTAGCATGCTTTTCTTTCTCTCCGACCGGGACTTTCAGAACATTATCCCAAGTACCGTAAAGCATGTTTTTCATTAGATATTCTTCATCGGATGAGCCGTCCGTGCAGTATTTGGAACGGAAGATAGCCAAGTCGATCAACTTATGGCTGGCATCTTCGATACGGATATCTTCATACAAGATGTTTTTGACGGTGGCTTTGTCGGAGTTGTGGATACTGAACACGGCACCACTTTCGACATGCAGGACATCGATGTCGCGAAAGGTGATGTTTTTCACTTCACAGGATTCCAGCTCAAATCCGATTTCCAAACCATTCCCCCAAGCAGCATTCCAGATGATACATTTTTCCACCAGGACACCATCGACAATGCAATCGTCAGGATAGTCCAGATGCGCCTTAACCGCAATGCAATCGTCTTTAACCCGAATGAAGCAATCTTCTATATATACGGCACGGCTACGTACAACGTCGATACCGTCGTCACTAGGATTGTCGGAGATTAATTTCAGGTTCCGAATCGCGACCTTTTCGCAATTGATTGGGACGACTTGCCAGGTTGTACTGTTGTGTAAAATCACATCTCCGATGGTCAAATTCTTTGAATCGTAAAATTCGATGAAACGTTGGTATTTACCTTTCGACTGGTAGCCGTTATCTTTGGTGAAGATAGCCGCCATTTCGTCTGCTCCCATCTGAGAATTCTGGGTCCCATCCATAATCCCATAGCCAGATACCTTTACGTCATGTACCTCCCGGGCCGAAATAGCTCCTTTAACCCAAGCGCCTCCTTCGATGAATACATGCTGTCCGGATTTAGGGACGATCACTCCGGGAGTGTGTATCTTGCCCGCTTCAAAATAGAGCACATTCGAGTCATTTCGGTCGGGTTTCTGCTCCAGCGGATTGGCAAAAATGAATAGAGGACTGGAAGTACGCCCGTTCAGTTCCAAGCTGAGTTTGCAAGGGCGAGAGATTTCAAAGGTGATGAATCCATTTTCCAATATCGGTTTGATGCCGCTACTGATCGGATGAATTTCTGCCCACTTAACATCGTGTGCCGCTTTTATTTTTACCTGGACTTTCTCCTCCATGCTGAAGGTAGTATAGGAAGCCGGGACAGGGACTTGGATGACGGTTTGGGGTACTTCGTCGACCCACACTTGATAATCTTCTGAGAGCGGAATGCCTTCAGGATAATTATATGTTACTACTTTCCCTGTTGAATAGAAAGAAAAGGAGAGGAAGAGCAGAAGCAAGCTAATACATTTTTGTTCTTTTTCCATGGAGTATAAAATTAGAATGAATATTTAAAGCAAAACTAAAGAGAAATCGAGGGTAGGCTTTTGGAAAAAGAATATTGTTCTGTTGTTTTTGTGTCGAGTCTTTAGTTTTTGGATGTAAACTCTTTATGAAATGTTTAAATCAGCCTTTGATGAGTGAAAAGCTAAAGTATCATTGCCAATTTTTAAAGTGCTATTTAAAGATTTGACAGCATAAGATCAAAATTTGATATTATTCAAATGAGGATATTAGTTCCTTTAACTTCATGAAAATCCAAGGATCGTGAGAAGGATACATTGAGATATCAGTAATTCGTTTCTTTGGGATTTTTTAAAGAGGTGTTTAATTAGAATTTAAAAAATTGGATTTAAATGTGTAGATGTAAGATTTCGTTGATAGGTATGTTGCTACTGTTATTGGCAGTCAGTAGCTTGAATGCCCGTAACTATTATGTTTCTACGGAAGGGAATGATAAGCAGGCCGGAACCCTGAAAGCTCCTTTCCTGACAATTCACAAAGCCTGTTCGTTAGCGCAAGCTGGTGATACAGTTGTGTTACGGGGAGGAGTGTATAGAGTGACAGAACCGGTACGCCCGGTTCATTCGGGTAGATCGGATGCTTGGATCGTGTATCGATCGATGCCAGGTGAAAAGGCTATCATTGACGGCTCACTCCTGAAAACCGTTAAGCAAGATGAGAAGGAGATTCCATTTTCTTCCAGAGACGAAGGATTGGTACAGATAGAGTATGTCACTTATATCAAGTGGATAGGCGTTACGGTCCGGAATTCATACGGCGCCGGCTTTTTATTACGCGGAGGAGGTCATCATACATTCGACGCTTCCAAGGGAAGTCCAACGCACCATATTATCTTGGAAGAGTGTGTTTCGGATAGAAGCTATAATTCCGGGATTGGTTTGTGGTATGCCGATTCGGTTCAGGTAACCCGTTGCCGGGTAACTGCCGCCAACGATCTGGATTATCGGACGGAAGGTGTGAAGCGACCGGGAGAGGCACCTCACGAAGCGATTTCCGTTTGTGGCTCCCGTTATTTTGAGATTGATCACAATTTAGTGCATGATTGTTTCAAGGAGGGAATTGACTGCAAGGAAGTTTCTCGTTATGGGAAGGTACATCACAATACGGTCAAAGGATTACCCCGACAAGCTTATTATGTGGATGCTTGGTTTGGTTTGTTGGAAGATATTGAGTTGTATGAGAATGTAGCAATTGATTGTTTCTGGGGCTTTGCTATCAGTGTCGAAGGAAAAAATTCAGAATTGAGGAATATTCGCTTCCATCATAATGTAATTGCCAATATGCAGGCTTCCGGTTTTCTCTTCGGTATGTGGGGTGGTAATCATTTGAGATCGGATATACATATATATAACAATACCTTTTATCGCTGCGGCTCACCCCGTGTTTACTGTGGTGGAGTCGGGAGTATTGACATTCTCTCCCAGAATTTCAAGGATGTTTTCATTTACCGGAACATTTGCGACAAAGGCTGGGATTATGAGTTCGGATTCAACGAGAAGATTGAAGCTATACCGAATAGCTTGAAGGAAAAGAATTTCGTAGCGAAGGAAAACTTAGTGGAGTCGGTCAAGAACCGTCAAAGTCGTCCGGGACAATTCGATGCTGTCTTAGTGGAATACTTACCAGAAGGCAACCATTTGGGGAATGTCTTATACCGGGATGAAAGAAACTATGACTTGACTCCAGAAAAAGCGCCTAAAGTAAAGAATGAAGGAGTGCAATGGAAATATGCTCCTTCGGATTGGTATGGTGCCATTAAGCCGATTGAGCAATTATAACCAATAGCTTTACGATGGCTAATCCATAGGGTTAGCCATCGTAAAGCATAGCATTAGCTCTTATAAGTCAAAACCGAACCCCTGACAAATAAGCAGCAGCCGTTCTTATGCACAACTCCGGATCGGCTGGTCTGTCATGCTCTACAATAAAATGTTTCGCACCAGCGATCTTATTCAATTTGAAGATCGAAGGAAAATCGATACATCCTTTGCCCACATAAGCGAAATCACGTGCAACCGTCTTGTCCATATCTTTTACATGGAAAATCGGGAAGCGCCCCGGATATTTCTTAATACAAGTCTCCGGATGCAGGTCTCCCTTCCGGACCCAATACAGATCCAGTTCCACATTCACATACTGCGGATCTAAAGCCGGAACCAACGTATCAAACGGCAATTGTCCCTCCGTCACACGGAACTCAATATCATGATTATGATACAAGAGTTTCACTCCTTCTTCTCTACATATCTTTCCGCCTTTATTCAGGTTCTCTGCTACCAGCTTCCAATCCTCCAATGTTTTGTTTTCACCGCCGTCCAACCACGGCCAGTAACATACAATATATTCCTGCCCTAACGTCTTACAACTGGTGATATCTTTCAATAGTTGTTTTTCATCATACATCGCTTGTATGGAGGTGGCTCCCGCAAGTGCTTTCAGCCCGCAATCTTTTAAGAACTTGTTCAGTTCAACCGGCTTCATACCACCGATACTTCCGCCAAATTCCAATTCTTTATAACCGAGTTGAGCGATTGTCTTCAAGGCCTTTTTAGGATTTTCTTCCAACCATTTTCCCCCGGTGTTACCGGTAATCAGACCGAAATGCGGCAATTTGTCAGCCACATCCGTTTTTGCAGCCGAAGCATACTCGGATAACAAACAAACGGTCGGCAAAAGCCCTGCCGTTTTTATAAATTGTCTTCTATCCATAATGTTATATATTTAGAAAGATGGAAATTTCCATGGTGAACGATAATCCGGTTTCAAATAGCCATTGGCATTTTGCCCCTGAATAAGGCTTTTTTTCAGATCATCATAGACTAACGTTTCGCCCGAACGAGCTGCTATATTACCTAAATGGGCATATTTGGCACAAAGACTACCATTTTCGATTGTACAAGGAGTTTCAAAATTGCGTGTTTTCACACAATCAATAAAGCGGAATACATGATCAATATGATCCCGATAGTCCGACCGTACCTTTATCGATTCGAGGATACGCGGCTGTTTGACCTCATCATTCCATTCAGAAATGATTTCCCAGCTATCCCGGTCGGCAACCAAAGTCCCATTAGTACCTTTAAAAGCCATGCCATAGTTACGATTGTAAGGCCCTGTCTGAGTACCGCCGGAATGACTCCAATTCATGACAAACGAATCGAATTCATAAATTACATTTTGCGTATCGAACGTCTCGTGACAATCATCCGGGAAAGCATAATTTCCACCAAAAGCCGTTACTCGCTTGGGCATCGACTTGACATTCATACCCCACAATACCATATCGATCAGATGAACACCCCAATCGGTCATCAAGCCGCCCCCATATGCCCAGAACATACGCCATGAACCATGAAAATGCTTGTTGTTGAAAGGACGAGTTTTTGCGGGGCCCTGCCACATTTCATAATCCACACCGGCAGGTATGCTTGAATCGGGCAGCTTCCTGCCTAAGGCTGCATAATTAAAATTAGCCCACACATCGACACGGGCAATACGGCCCAATTTCCCAGTATTGATATAATCGATCATGGCTTTCCAATGGCTACCGCTACGCTGCTGTTGGCCTACTGTTGTCACTCGCTGGTAACGTTTTGCAGCCTCGACCATCACATCGCACTCCGCGATATAATTGGCAATTGGTTTTTCCACATAAACATCTTTACCAGCCGAACAAGCATCCGTAAACTGTAAACAATGCCAATGATCGGGAGTCCCGATAATCACGACATCCAATTCTTTCATTTCAAGTAGACGCCTGTAATCCGAAAACAAACGAGGTTTCTTATTCCGGATTTTTTCAACCTCAGCCGCTCTCTCATTCAGTACATTTTGGTCGATATCACACAAAGCGATGCAATCCACATCCGGATGTTGCAAAAAATCCGCAAGGTTAGCCCACCCCATATTCTTACAACCGACGAGGCCAACATTAATCCTATCATTTGCACCCCAAATAGAATCACTCGACTTAATTCCACCCCAAGCAGTAGAATCCACAAAACCCGTTGCTAAAAAAGCAGCCGATGTCCTCAAAAAGTTTCTCCGCGTAATCATAATCATATTTTCTTTAAAGTTATCATTTATCGCAAAGCTATAGAATGGACAACAGAAAGAATATAAATATCAAGCCTGCTACTACCGATTGTATATTTACGACTTTAGATTTTGAACATAAGACTTTAGAAAGCAGTGATTATGACTAATACGACCCTGTAGTCATTCACTTCTTATACCCCCTCCAAAAAAAATCGCGTTAAAAACACATTGACATAAAGGCACCGTAAAAAACGTCTGTTTGTTAAAAGAGGACTGTTTATCTCCGATCATAGAGAGGCGAATACCTTAAAATCATTTCACTGGCAATTTATGGTTTAAAACATAAAGAATTTAGACATAAAACTAAATAGGTCACCTAAAAAGCTAAATACTAAAGTGAATTTCATAAACCGTAGGAATTTTATACATCTTAAATTTGAAACACAATTTTAATACTTTATTAATACGATCATGAAAAGAAAGAAAAAACACACGCATCCTCATAAGATAGGATGCTTGGCCATGTGCTTAGTTTTATGTATGGGAGGATTTTCGGTCCATGCACTTCCTGTTTCTTTTACCAGCGAAACATCTATAACACAGCAAAACCGAATTGTGACAGGTGTAGTGAAAGATCATGCAGGGGAACTTATTATTGGAGCTTCTATTGTTGTAAAAGGGACAACTATCGGTGTCATGACGGATGTTGATGGTAAATTCACGCTGAATGTTCCTGATAACGCGATTTTAGAAATTTCCTATATAGGATACAAGTCACAGGTACTTCCTGTTAATAACAAGACAAATTTCAATATTATTTTAGAGGAAGACTCCCAAAATATCGATGAAGTCGTTGTTATCGGTTACGGAACACGTTCGAAAAGAGATGTAACGACTGCTATTTCAAATGTTGGCTCTGAAGTCATCGGTAAAAGTATTTCCATGAGTGCAGAAAATGCCATGCAGGGAACAATGAGTGGTGTGCAAGTCTCCGGTACGACTGGTGACCCGATGAGCCGTCCGACAATCCGTATTCGTGGTACAAATACTTGGGGTGTTTCGGATCCTTTATATGTAGTCGATGGTATCGCCATTACGGAAATGGGTGCCGGTATTGAAGGAAATGATGAACGCATCAAGGATGTTCGGGGACCTCTCAATATCATGACTATGATAGACCCGAATGATATCGAGTCTATTTCCGTACTGAAAGATGCCTCCGCTGCCGCCATCTATGGTGTACGTGCCGCAAACGGTGTGGTCCTTATTACCACTAAAAAAGGACGTAAAGATAAACCGACTGTAGACTTTAGTGCGCGTTATGGTATACAAAATATCACGCAGGAATTGGACTGGCTGACGACACCTGAATACACAAAATTTGTACAAGGTGTGTATGCCTCCGATCCGGAACGTGTTGTTGCCGAAGACAACATCGGACGTTTCGATCCCAATGATCCACGTTATTTAGGTAACTCGCCGACTTATAATTGGCAAGATGCCGTGCGCAACAGCAATGCTCCAACACAAGACTATTCAGCCAAAGTATCAGGTGGTACTGACAATACAGATTATTACGTTTCTATCGGATATAATAAAACGGAAGGAACCTTATTGGTAAACGATCTTCAACGCTATTCCGGAGCAATCAAGATCAACACAAAAATCAACGATTGGATAAAGGCAGGGATCAATTATCGTCTCGTCAATGCGCAAGGACGAAATAACGGTAGCAGTTATTTAGATGTTATGCGAAATGCTCCTTGGCAGCCTATCTATCAGGCTGACGGCATACCCGGTTACAACGGATATGCATACGCGGTAGGTGGTCGCCAAGCAGACGGGACATATCAAAATCAAAAACTGTACGGACAAGGAACTCGCATAAATGTCCTTGGATTAGCCAACACTAACGATACTAAGTATGATTCTTGGAGAAACATGGGAAGTCTATACTTAGAACTTACTCCTTTTAAAGGACTGACCTTGAAAGGATCTATCAGCATGGACCGTTATCAAACGAACCGTTACGAGTTCAAAGATTATGACGCCTATCCTTTCGATTATACGGCAGGTGATCCGAGTGCTTTAGGAGGTGGAAAATCAGTCGGATCTTATCAAGAAAGAGAAACTTACAACAATAACATTACATCCGAATTTATGGCCAACTATGCCAACTCATTCGGAAAGCATAATTTGGATCTTTTATTCAATTTCTCCAATCAGCATTATGATGCAAAATACAAAACCGCAAGTACCGAATATATGACAACCAAAAAAGATTACTTGCGCAATTTGGGAGGAGAACGAGGCTATACATCTATCGAAACAGACCAGATGCGTTGGGCACTACAAGGCTTCTTGTTCCGTGTCGGATATAACTACGCATATAAGTATTATTTGGATGTAACGGTTCGGCATGACGGAAGTGCTCGCTTCGCACCAGAAAATCGCTGGGGGACATTCCCTTCATTATCGGCCGCATGGCGTATTAAGAACGAAGCGTTCTTGGAAAATGTAAATTGGCTGGATGATTTGAAACTTCGTGCCGGTTGGGGACAATTAGGTAACCAGGAAGTACGGGATATGGCCTATTTGTCTGCGATATCCAAAGCTCCTCATTATGCAATGGGTAATGCGACTCAGAACGACCGTCCGTCGTCTGGAATATTCCACGAAGGCGCCACGATTTTCGGTATACCGAACCGGGAATTGACATGGGAAAAAACAGAAACATTCAATATCGGTTTCGATGCCCAAATGTTTTCAGGTCTGACGTTTTCTGCCGAATACTATCATAAAATAACACATGGTATTCTGCAAGCGATTGATCTGCCGGCCAGTGTAGGTGTTGTAGAAACGCCTGTTGCCAACGTTGCAAAAGTACAAAATCAAGGTTTTGAAATCAACGCGAATTGGCAAGGAAAAGTGGGAAATGTTATCTATTCGGTAGGTGGTAACTTGACAACGACAGCTAATAAAGTATTGGATACTTACAAACATATCCCAACCTCAGGCGGATCTGTAGAAGAAGGATACTCCATGTTCTATCATAAAGCATATAAAGTAGATGGAATCTTCCAATCCGATGCCGAAGCGCAAGAATGGTTAAGCAAGCATGAGGATGTCAATTATCAAAAAGCCAAAGTGGGCGCCGGCGACTTCTATTTCAAAGACTTAAGAGGGGCACCTAAAAAAGAAGGTGAGTTCTACTCGGAAGGTGCTGACGGGAAAATCGATTCGTATGACATGGTATATGTCGGAAAATCTATCCCTGGTTTTTTCTATGGTTTAAATATGAGTGCGGAATATAAAGGTTTCGATATCAGTATGCAGTTCACAGGAGTCGGAGACGTTGTTAAGTACAATGGTATTAAAGCCTCGACTTTCTTTGCAACAGAAGGAGACAACGTAACACGTATCGTTTACAACGCATGGACACCGGAGAACAAGCAGAACAAATACCCGCGTTTGGTAGGCGGTGATCCTGCCGGAAACTTGAGATATTCAGACTTTTTCTTCGAAAGCGGTGCCTATTTCAGACTTCAGAATATACAAATCGGCTACACGTTACCAGCTTCTGTTTACAAAACTTGTAACAACCTGATCCGCAACGTAAGAGTTTATGCCGGAGCATCCAATGTCTTCACTATAACTCCGTACACTGGATTGGATCCTGAAAACGATGCATATCCTACTCCGAAGACTTTCTTCTTTGGTATCAATGCTAAATTTTAATAGTCAACATGATAAAACAACAAATAAACATGAAAACATATCATAAATTAATAGCGACCTCACTTCTGGCAAGCAGCTTGTTAAGTTTCGCTTCATGCACTGACGGTCTTGATATAAAGCCGACCTCCGAACTGGAAAGCGAATTTTTTGAATCCGAATTACGTGTTCAAGAAGGTGTCGGCGCTTGTTATGCCTCTTTAGCGAATATGTACGGCGCACTTTTAAATGACGGTGGCGGCATACATGAAATCCTGCTATTACCGGGAGATGATGTAACTCACCAAGATGCAGGCAGAGGCGCACTGGAGGCATTTTCCGGTCTGAACAGTTCTAATGGGCAGGTATCAACCATGTGGAGTCGATTGTACCAAACAATCTACCGTTGTAATTTCATTCTGGAAAAAATAGAAGAACCTGAAGTGCAAGCGGTTTATACAACAAACGGATTACAGGACATCAACAAAGGTGAGGCCCTATTTCTCCGCTCTTGGTGCTACTACCGCTTATGGGACCTGTTCCGGAAAGCACCTTTACAAGACACACGTATCCATACAATTTCTGAAGCGATCTTGCCTCCTTCTGAAGGATTCCAACTATTGGACAAAGCGATCGAAGATCTGGAATTGGCGGCAACGTTACTCCCGGATGAAGATTATTGGCCTTTAGCAAGCGAACGGGGGCGTGCATTCAACGAAAGTGCATACGGATTACTTGTAAAAAGTTATACGTTGCGTGCTCGTTATAACAACCGGGACGTCAATGATTATCAAAAAGCTATCACCGCTTTTGAAAAGATCAAATCACGTCGATTAGTTCATTTCGCTGAAAACTTCGACTACCAATTTGAAAACAATGCCGAATCGCTATTCGAATATCAAGCAGGCCATGCTACCGAACAGGATAATGCTTGGCTTGATAATAATTTTGGTGGCGGAGTCGGACAGATGGGTGCCATGTATCATTACAGCACAAGTCATTGGGGTAACTACAATACCGGTATATATGGACCTACAAAAAAACTAATGAATGCATACGAAGAGGGTGACCCCAGAAAGGAAAATACATTTGCCAACTATACAACAAATGTAAATGGAGATGTCAATGTTCCAACACCAGCTTGGGAAAAATTTGACGGTTACCAATTGATGAAATACGTAAAACCAGGACGCTGCTGGTTTGAAAAGAACTGGGGTATTCTCTCTACCAACAACACTCGTCTGATACGTTACGGCGATATCAAATTGTTGGCAGCTGAAGCTTACTTGCAAACAGGTAATAAGGCAAAAGCATTACAGCAGGTAAACGACATTCGGGAACGTGCACGCCGCTCTACCGAAGATGGTTCCATTTCTGCCGTTCCGGCTGATTTGACAGATGTGACGATGGAAGACATCATGAACGAACGCTTTATTGAGTTGGCTGCAGAAGAGGGTATCCGTTGGACAGACTTGAGGAGCTGGCATGCAGCCGGTTATATCGATTTGTCTACCTGGAAACCTATTGACTTTGGTTATAACTATGACGAAGCGAACTTCGAGTTCGAAGTACCCAAACATCTTCTTTTCCCGATTCCACAGGGTGAAATGAATACTAATCCGCTTATGGCGGCAGCCGGTAATAATCCGGGTTATGAATAAATATATTTAGTTGTGTTTTGAGTATACATATATGAAGTGCCCCTAAAAGTTAGACAAAAAACTTTTAGGGGGCACTTCACTTATTTTGATCTCTTCCGTTTAATTATTTATTACTTACCTCCTTCAACATCTCTTTCACTGCTTCCTCCAGCTGGCGGTCTTCGCCTTTCAGTTGGGATTCAGGAGAGTTGTAGACTTCGATGTCCGGTTCGAGCTCCTGGTTCTCGAGGTAGCGGCCTTGCATGTCTTGCATGCCGACCTGCGGGATACCGAAGACGATCGTCGGGTCGATCTGCGATTCCCACCAGACGGCGGTCATCGTACCCGGTACCGGTGCACCGATCAGTTTACCGATCTTTAACGTCTTGTAGGTCCAGGGGAAACCGTGGGCATTCGAGTAGTTGTCTTCGCACATCAGTACGCACGACGGCTTGGTCCAGCGGTTGAACGGGTCGTTGCCGATGAACTGTCCGCGCGGTGTGAACTTGGCATAGACTTCTCCGCTCAGCAAGATTGCCAGGTCTTCATGCAACCAGCCGCCGCCATTGTGGCGCGTGTCGACGATTACAGCCTCCTTGTTGCGGCAGCGGCCCAATAATTCGGAATACGTTTCGCGGAAACTCGGGCTGTTCATGCCTTGTATGTGTACATAACCGATTTTGCCGTTTGACAGCTTGTCGACCATCTGGCGTTTCTGTTCCACCCAACGTTTGTATAGCAAGCCGGATTGTGCTCCGTAAGTGATCGGCTTCACCTGTTCTTCAAAATGCTCTTTGGTTGCCGGGTTATAGACGGACAATAAGATTTTCTTGCCTGCCTTTCCGTTCAACAACGGATAATAATCTTCACCGCTCTTGATGCTCGTACCGTCGATCTTCTCGATGATACAACCCGGTTTGATTTTGGTATCGGCTTGTGTCAACGGGCCTTTGGCTATGATTTCCATAATCTTCAATCCGTCGCCCGTATAGCTGTTGTCATAGAAAGCACCCAGACAAGCTGTTGCCGGGGCGGAGGATGATGAGTAATAGCGTGCGCCCGTATGGGAACCGTTCAGCTCGCCCAGCATTTCGGAAAGCATTTCTGCAAAGTCGTAGTTGTTGTTGATATGCGGGAGGAACTTTTCATACGCTTTTTCGTATCCTGCCCAGTCGATGCCGTGGATTGTCGGATCGTAGAACTTCTCCAATACCTGGCGCCAGGTGTGGTGGAAGATATAATCGCGTTCTTTGGCCGGACGATAGGCAAATTCGGCTTTGAATGCGATCGGTTTCGTCTTGCTGTCTTTGATTTCGATTTTCTTCAGTTGACCTCTCGATACGAGGAAGATGTTTTCGCCTTTCTTGTCGGAGAACATCGTGCCGCCACCGACACCTTTGATCAGCAGCTTGGTCGTGTTCTCTTTGAAGTTATGTTCCCACAGATCGTAGCCGTCTTCGAAAGTGGCGCAGTAATAGAGCTTGTCGCCTTTCGGAGTCAGGACGGCATCGCCCAGGAAGGACGAATTGACGGTTAGGCGCATCACGCGGTCCTTGCGGTTTGCCAGGTCGAATTTGAGCGGCTCGACCGGTTTGTCTTTGTCGTCCTTTTTCTTGTCGGCGTCTTTATCCTTGTCTTTTTTGCTGTCCTTGTCTTTGTCCTTCTTGTCTTTATCTTTGTCTTCGTCTTTGTTTTCCTTTTCGTCGTCGAGCAGAGCCTGTTCCTCTTTGGAAAGACGGAATTTGTCGTATGCTTCGGCGTCGAAGAACATGATATAGATGTCATCTTCTGCTCCCCAGCTGCCATGGCTGCGGAAACCGGCACGGTCGGACGACCAGATCATGGCTTTGCCGTCCAGCACCCATTTAGCATTGCTATCGGAGTAACCGCTTTCGGTCAGATTCGTCATTTCACCGCTGCCGTCAGCTTTTACCAGCACGATGTCCGTATTATTCCAGCCGCCGATGTCGATGTATTTGGCAAGGAACCACTTACTGTCGGGCGACCATTGGTAATACTGGTCACCGTCGGAATACGAATAATTGTATTTGCCGTCCAGAACCGTACGGATCTGTTTACTCTTCAGGTTAATAACACGCAAGGTCGTGCGGTTTTCGAGGAAAGCCACCTCTTTGCCGTCCGGCGAATACATCGGTTGGAAAGAGGTCTGGCCCGTTACCACCAACGGTTCTTCTTTCAGTTCCTGGGCATACGTGAAATATTTGTCGTCTTTGCGTACGATACTGCTTTGATAGACTCCCCAGGTCCCTTCCCTTTCGGCGGAGTAAACCAGTGAGCGGCCGTCGGGACTGAAATCCAGGTCGCGCTCCTGCTGCGGGGTGTTGGTGATCTGTTTGGTCGTTTCGTAGTCGACGGAAGTCACATATACATCGCCGCGAACGATGAAGGCCACCTCTTTTCCGCTCGGCGATACGGCAATGTCGGTAGCGCCGCTTGTCTTGAGCTGGTGGATCAGGTCGTTCTCTACTTTATCGGAAATGATGCGGACCTCGATCTTCTTTGGTTGCGCTCCCTCTTTTACGGTATATATTTCGCCGTCATATCCGTAGCACAGGTTACCGCTGTTGTCCGAAGTCAGGAAACGGACGGGATGAGTCGTGTAGTTGGTGATCTGGCGGCTGTTTTTCCCCGTCAGGTCGTTCTTGAATATGTTGAAACTGCCTTTTTCTTCGCTCAGGTAATAGAAGCCGGAGCCGTCCGGAGTCCATACCGGGTTGCGGTCTTCCCCGCGGAAGGTCGTAATCTTTTTAAAGGTACGATCCTGTCCGAGCGTGCACAGCCAAATGTCGCGTGTAATGGACGACTGGTGATGTTTGCGCCAGGGATCTTCATATCCCTTCTTGTCTTGATAAAGCAGCTTGTCGCCTTGTTTGTTCAGCGCCAGGTTTTCCATGGCAAGAGAAGAGTAGAGTTCCGGGCGGCCACCGTCCAAGCTGATCCGGTAGATCTGCGGGAACTGTCCGGACGGGAACTGGCTGTCTTTGGCGTCTTGCTGGATGGAAGCGGAGTAGAGGATGTGACCGGCGTCGCTGAACGTCTCCGGATATTCGTTTGCGGAGTGCGTAGTCAGCTGTTTCGGCGTTCCCCCTTCTTTGTCCACCACAAAAATGTCGAAATTTCCGTTGCGGTCTGAAGCGAACGCGATCTTGTTGCCGTCGGGCGACCAGACCGGGCGTGTGTCGTGAGCCGGATGGGTTGTCAACTGGGTAGCTTTGCCACCGTTTGCCGGAACAGTATAAATGTCGCCTTTATACGTAAAAGCAATCATTTCACCGTTCGGAGAAATAGCCGGATAACGCATCCATAACGGATCATTCTCGGCCAGCACATTGGTTGTAAATAGTAGTGCTGAGGTCAGGATTAATAAAGATTTCATACTTCGTGTTTTTTAGTGGGTGTAAAGATACGGTATTATTATAAAAAAAGATATAAATATGCTCAATAGTAATCGTTTAGTAGTTTATTTCTATCTTTACGGCTTAAAAATTAAGGAAGAGAGAGGTATAAGCATGCACGAAACATCCATACATAGCGATACTATTAGAAAACTTCAGGCAGGCTCGTATGAGGCATTCGATACATTATATAATATGTATGCCGACTCTTTGTATGGATTCGCATTGTTACATACGAAATCTGTTGTGCAGGCGGAAGACATCGTGCAGGAAACCTTCTTGAAATTGTGGAACATGCGGGCTTCTTTATCTGTGGAGGGCTCTTTCAAATCCATGTTGTTTACCATTGCCAAAAATCATGTGATAGATGCTTTTCGCCGGCAAATTAACCGTCCTGAATTTGAAGATTATATCCGTTTCTGTGAGGATGAGAACTTATTGGATAACACTTCCGTAGAAAAAATATATTATGATGATTTCCTTGAAAAGTTAGCGATCGCCAAACAAAAACTGACACCTGCCCAGCGGAATATTTTTGAACTGAGCCGCGAGGAGGGAATGAGTAACGCCGAAATAGCCGCCCTTTCGGATCTGTCCGAACAGACTGTCAAAAATCATTTATCTGCCGCCCTGAAAGTTTTGCGCGAGGAGTTGCGGAAATACAATTTCCTCTTTGTACTCTTCATTTAGTTTCTCCCTGATGAAACTTTAGTTCCTCCCTAATGAAACAAAAGTTTCACCGGCAAGAAACTTTTGTTTCAGGCTTAGGAAAAAGGTGAAACTTTTTGGGGGGAAGATAAAAGATGTGCTTTAGAACATATAAAAACGCCTGGTACTATTTTAGTACTTCTTCGTGTAACTACAAACAAACGATAAAGTATGACCGATTTATTTAATAAATTATATTCTCAATTCTTAAACGGGAAAACCGATTTGGAGTCTTTCAGAGACTTTAAGGATTCCTTGAATCAACTTTCGGATAGTGAGCTATCCGGAAGTTTGGAAGCGTATTGGAATGAGAACGACGCTTATCCGGCAATGGATGCAAGCCGGAAGCAGAAGATACGCCGGAAACTCCGTGAACAAATAGTCTCTCAAAACTTCCGGTCTGTACGCTGGTATCGTTTGGCTATTGCAGCGGCGGCGGTAGTTGTTTTGTCTGTTTTTGTTTGGAATCTCTCTCTTCTCCGGGAGCAGCCAGTATCCGAGTCCACTTTTATGGCTGAGGCTCCGGCAGGAAATAAAGTGTTGCTCACGCTTCCGGATAAAAGTACTGTCAAGTTGAATTCCGAAAGCTCCTTGTCTTATACTTATGTAAAAGGCAAACGTGTAGCCAGCCTGGAAGGGGAAGCCTATTTTCATGTTTCGAAAGACAGGGAACATCCGTTTGTTGTTCAGGTCGGTGATCTCAATATCGAGGTTTTAGGGACAAGCTTTAATGTCTGTTCATATAAGGATTGTGATCTGGTCGAAACATCTCTGGTCGAAGGTTCCATCCGCCTTTTCGATTCTAACGATCCTTCTGAATCATTTCTTTTGAAACCTTCTCAGAAAGCGCTCTATTCTAAAAACGACCGGAAAATCAGTTTTCATCGTACGGATAACGTAAAAGAAACAGCCTGGACGCAAAACCATCTGGTTTTCGAGTCGGAGAAACTGGGTTCGGTGTTACATAAGATCGAACGTTGGTATGGCGTGAAGATCGAGCTGCTTTGTCCGGATATAGCCAATGACCGGATATCCGGTTCTTTCAAGAACGAGCAGCTTCCCTATGTGATGGAGGCCTTGAAAATGCAATACGGGTTTAGCTATGAAATAACAGGAAACAAGGTGACGATCAACAAGTCTAATATTAAATAAATAAGCTTATGACATGAAACAGAAAGTAGTTAAAGAGAGTGTTTTTAAAATCAATTGTTTAATAGTTTAATTATAAACTTAAGTCTAATTTATACAATCATGAAGCAAGTGTTTTGGAGTATTGTACTCCTTTTCTTCTGTTCTACAATGTATGCGCAGGACATTTCGCAAAAAGTTTCGATGAATTTGCAGAATGTCACGTTGAAAGAGTTTTTCAATAAGATTGAAACTCAAACTTCTTTTTCGGTGGTGTACCGGGATGTCATCCTGAGTGAAGTTCCCGATGTCGCAGTTTCCGCATCCAACCGTCCTTTAAAGGATGTGTTGACCCAGGTGCTGGAAAAACAGGGGCTTTCCTACAAAGTCAGTAACAAGACAATTGTAATTGTCAAGGCTGTGGGTAAGGCTAAATCCTCCGGCCAGCCGGCAAAAACAATCACGGGTGTGGTTGTCGATGAAACGGGCTTTCCCGTTGCCGGCGCAAACGTAGTTGTGAAAGGAACTTCCAATGGGACGATTACCGACATGGATGGTAACTTCTCGATCAGTGCCGCCCCCGGCGATCTGCTGGCAATCTCTTATATCGGTTTCTTGCCGGTGGATATCAAGGTGTCCGGAAGCAACAAGGTCGATGTCTTGTTGAAGGAAGATGCACAGGGTTTGGAAGAGGTTGTCGTGGTCGGCTACGGTACGGTAAAGAAAAGAGACCTGACTGGAGCTGTCGCTTCCGTAAGTGCCGCTAAAATAGCAGCAGTCCCGACTTCTACGGCTTCGGAAGCCTTGCAGGGACGTATCCCGGGCGTTGTCGTTGCTAATTCCAACTGGTCTCCGGGTGCAGCTCCAAGCGTGATGATTCGCGGTAAACGTTCCATTACGGCCAGCAATGACCCGTTGTATGTGATCGACGGTGTGCCCGTTACCGGTGGTATCGGCGAAATCAGTCCGTCGGATATCGAATCGATGGAAGTGTTGAAAGATGCGTCTGCCACAGCGATTTACGGTGCCCGTGGTGCGAACGGCGTTATCTTGATCACAACTAAGCAGGGTAAATCCGGTAAGACTCAGATTGACTATAACGGTTATGTCGGTGCGCAGACGATCCTGAACCAGCTCGATTTCTGGGATGGTCCGGAATATGCCGAATATACACGCGAATCTTATCGTAATACTTCCAATAATTCGATTCGTTACAATTCGGATGTGGCTTCCAGGGATCAGGACATGGTTTGTCCGGGATTCACGCGCGACCCGTCGATCATGGAATCTGTTATGATGGGTTGGGGTGACGATGGCGTTTATAATCCGTCTCGTGTGCGTACTACGAGGTATATGGATAACGTGACGCGTACCGGTATGGTGACTGACCACCAGTTGAGCATTCGCGGTGGTGGCGAACGGACCAACTTCCTGGCTTCCGCCACTTACAACAAGAATAACGGTATCTTTAAGGATGAAGATTATGAACGCTATTCTATCCGCTTGAACCTGAATCATGAGATCAACAAATATGTGAAGATCGGAGCGCAGACACAATATTCACATGCTACCCAGCAGCGTGGAGCCGGACTTGCCGGTGGCTGGCGTCTAAGTCCGTTAGCCCAGTTATGGGATGAAAAGGGAGAAATTATTCCGCTGCCGGGTTCTTATAATGTGTATAACACGATGATGGACCTTGTTCCGGGCGCTGTTGACCGTCCGTTGAAAACGACCCGCTATCTGGGTAGCTACTTTCTGGATGTCAAACTGCCGGTCGATGGGTTGAAGTTCCGTTCTAACCTGGGTATCGATGCCCGTACCGTGCAGGATTATGAGTTCAGATCGGCTGAAACCAGTAACCGTGGTATGGGAACTTCCTACGCCCGGAATGCCGTGGATAAGTATACGATGTTTACCTTGGAAAATATGCTTTTCTATGATAAGACGTTTAATGACAAACACACATTAGGGGTAACATTGTTGCAGTCAATCCAGGAAGATAAAAAGGAAAATGTAAATGTTGCCATGGAGAACCTGCCGTCGGATAATCTGAAGTATTACGATTTGGGATCGGGATTGGTGACCAATACGATCGGTAGCTCGCTGGTGAAGTGGAATATGGCGTCTTTCATGGGACGTATCAATTATAACTATTTAGGACGTTACCTGTTGACGGTTTCTGCCCGTTATGACGGTTCCTCCCGTTTGGCCGACGGACATAAGTGGGTGCTTTTCCCTTCTGCCGCATTAGCATGGCGTATTAACGAAGAGTCGTTCATGGCCGGCACGTCAGGCTGGTTGGATAATCTGAAACTGAGACTTGGTTTCGGTAAGACCGGTAACTCGGCTGTCGATCCCTACCAGACAAAGGGTACATTGTCATTGATCCGCTATCCGTTCGATAACGGTGCGTCTGAAACGATCGGATATGCTCCGAATGCGATGGCAAACAGTTTGCTGACATGGGAAACGACAGACCAGTGGAACTTGGGTATCGATTTCGGACTTTTGAGAGGACGTGTTAACGGTACGATCGACCTCTATATGCAGAATACGCATGATTTGTTGCTGAAACGTCAGTTACCGGTTGTTTCCGGTTTCCCCAACGTCTTGTCGAATGTAGGTAAAACGCGTAATAAAGGTGTCGAAGTGTCCATTAATACTCTGAACATTAATACGAAAGAATTCCAGTGGAGCACGGATTTGATGCTGTCTTCAAACAAGGAAGAAATCGTTGAATTGTATAATGGCAAGAATGATGATATCGGTAGTAAATGGTTCATCGGCCAGCCGGTGAATGTGCATTACGATTATAGAAAGGTCGGTATCTGGCAGAATACGGAAGAAGACCTTGCTGAGATGGCGAAATTTGCAGCTAACGGGACAGACTTTGCTCCGGGAGATATCAAGATCCAGGATGTGAACGGCGACCATAAGATAACGGATGCCGATAAGCAGATACTTGGAAATCCGCGTCCCAAACTGATTGCCAGTATGGTAAATACCTTTAATTATAAAGGTTTTGACCTGTCTGTCTTCTTATATGCAAGTTTCGGTGCAATGTTGTATAATGATATTTATGCGTTGGAACATTGCGGGCGTAACGGTGGTGTAAAAGTGGATTACTGGACACCGAATAACCCGACGAATGCTTATCCCCGTCCAAGTATCGATGAGGAGCGCCCTATTTATGTGACATCTACTTATTATGAAAAGGCTGATTACCTGCGGGTGAAAACAATGACGCTGGGATATACGTTGCCGAAAAATCTGACTAAGAAGTTCCTGGTGGAAAAGCTGCGTGTTTACTTCACGGCTCAGAATCCGTTTATTTTTACGAATTACACGGGTATTGATCCGGAAGCCGCAAAAGTGGATGATGCCGGTAATCCTAAGACAGATGGTAGCGGCTTCGGCACTCCGAGTGTCAGTTCCTGGATTTTTGGTATAAACTTGACTTTGTAATTTTAATCTTAATAAATAAAAGAATGGAAATGAAATCTATATATTGCTATGCGCTGGCTGGTTTGATGCTCTCTACATCGGGCTGCAGCAGTTGGTTAAGCGAAGATGATGCTCCGGTTATGTCGTATGACTATTATGAGACGGAAGCTGGAGTAAATGCTGCTATTACGGCGGCATACGGTTTCCTGCGCTGGGGAGTCGGCGGCGAACGTTTTAATGTTTTGAACGAACTCGGTACGGATTTGTTCACGGAAGGTGAAGATGGTAATAACCGCGAATCGTATAATAAATATGCGACGCAGTTGAATCCGGATGACGGGATTTTGTATGAGATGTGGGAGAATCACTATAAAGGAATCAGTGATGCCAATATTGCAATGCAGAAAATTCAGGATTCCCAGGATCTGCTCGAGAACGTAAAAACGCAAAGCTATGCGGAAATGCAGTTTATCCGTGCCTACCTTTATTTCGATTTAGTACAGCAATTCGGGCGTATTCCTTTGGTTACCGAAGGCAGTTTCGATATCCGTACGGATTTTAAACGTGCTCCGGTTGCCGATATTTATGATTTAATTATAAGCGATTTGCGCAATGCGGCGGAAAATCTGCCTGTAAAGGTCGCTACCAAGGGGCGTGCAACCTGTTATTCTGCTGCACATCTGCTGTCTAAAGTTTATTTGACTCGTGGTAGCGCTGTTAGTGATCCGCGCGGCCAAAAAGCGACGGACATGGACAGCACGTTGTTTTATGCTGAAAAGGTGATTAACAGCGGTGCTTTTGCTTTGCAGGAAAACTTTTCTTCTTTGTGGGATCTTAGCAATCAGGGGAACTCTGAGGTTGTATTTGCCGTACAGTTTACGACTGAACCCATGTTCAATGGCGATGGTAATAAACAACATCTCTATTGGTTATCCTGGTATGAAGATCAGCCGGGCATGTTGCGCGATATAGAAAACGGACGCCCGTATCGTCGTCATGTGGCAACAAAGAAGACAATGGAGGACTTGTTCGACCGCCAGCACGATTCACGTTTCTATAAAAGTTTTAAATGGGTCTATTATGCCAATAATGTAAATACATTACCTGTATGGGAGCCTCTGTCTTATGACGGTACTGTTTATTTCAATCCGGATCCTTCTAAAGGACAGATCAATGGTGAGCTGAAGTTCCAGCATGGTGATACCGCCATTTATTATACAATGGAAAAGACAGGCTTTGTATCCAACAGTGATGAAATGCGTAAATATCGTGCAAACTATACGTATTCTTACTTCCCGCGTGAGATGCATTCGATCCGTTATTTCCCGGCTTTGGTGAAATGGTTGGACCCGAACCGTCCTTCTGTTTCGGAAGAAAAAGGCGGTCGCGAGTGGGTACGCATGCGTTTGGCTGAAACTTACCTGTTAGCTGCCGAAGCTGCCGGGCGTAAAGGCGATTTCGACAAGGCAGCCGAATATATTAATGTAGTTCGTAAACGTGCTGCTTGGGCAGAGGGCGAGCAGAAAGACCAGCAGATCTGGATGTTTGAAGGCGGAACAAACAATACCCAGAGTACTTATGACGCGCTGAAGGTGACTCCGGCCGATTTGCAGGGCGATTTTGTCGCTTTCATGTTGGACGAACGTGGCCGTGAATTGCTGGGTGAAATTAATCGTTGGGAAGATTTGAACCGTTGCGAACTTCTTTATGATTGGGTAAAGAAATATAATCCGGATGCCATTTATATCAAGCCATACCATAAACTTCGCCCGATTCCGCAGAAACATATCGACCGTCTGAATCCGGTGGGCGAGATCAGTGAAGAGCAGAATGAAGGTTATTATTAATAACTGTATTTTTAAGGTAAAAACGATATGGAATAATTAGGTATTAATCAAGAATAGCCGGCTACGATGGAATAGATAATATTTCAATTGTAGCCGGCTTTCTTTGGTTTATAACCAGGCTTTTCGAGAAAAAAATGAAGAGATAGATGAATTTTTTAAATCTTCTGTTTATCTTTGTTCCGTACATTAAGTCCGGTAAAGCGTTATCGTCAGTACAACTTTGTCGATGAACACAAAGTTTATATATTATCTCTTGATTGAAACCTCGAAATTTCATAATAGTTAGCAGATAGTATGTGGATTTAGTTCACGTTTTTTTCTTGTCATACACATGCGGGTGTAGATGCATTCGTGTATTCAGGATAAAAAAACGTGGGTAATTATCATATACAGCTAACTATAGGTCTACGAGGTACCTTATCGAGTGTATGTTGTTAATTCCCACGTTTCTTTAATATAACTGTTCAGTTCGGAAATTGTTGAAGACGCGAGGGTGTACCAGGTTGAATTTAAGCAAATATGGAATTACCTCTGTCTGTTGCGTGCCTTCAGGAACAATGGCTGCAATCCTTTTTGGAAAAGCTTGAACCCGCCAATATAACGGAACTCTTCTGGCAATTACGCCCTTATGTTGTTTTACACCATGTGGAGTTTCAGGAATCGTCGTTTTCTTTTTCTTCATTCGGAGCCGTTAATTTCTCAGATATTATCGGTTTTATCCGGAAAGACGGGTCATTAGGTATTTTACTAAAGAATGGCTGGTTTTATTTATTTTCCGATTCGAGTACGGATCAACAATGTTTATTAATTTGTAATCCTGAATTTTATAAACAGAAAGGGAAAGTATTATCTTTTTGGTCTGATTTCATCGTTAAACTGCAATTATTGTGGTGGAAAATAAAGGAATATCTGCGTAGGAATATACTTTAAGCATTACTTTTTTTACCTTTGTCGGTAGACTAAACGATAGTAGGTATGAAAAAGAAACTTATCTTTTCTTTATTAGTTCTGGCCGGAGCCCCATCACTGTTGATGGCGGCAGATGAAGCGCGTCTGTTGCGTTTCCCGGCTACGAACGGCAATGAGATTGTTTTCTCGTATGCAGGCGACCTCTACAAGGTGCCGGCTACAGGTGGCGAAGCACAACGCCTGACTTCGCATGTGGGATATGAAATGTTTCCCCGTTTCTCTCCGGATGGTAAAACGATTGCGTTTACCGGTCAATATGACGGCAATACGGAGGTATACACCATGCCGGCAACCGGCGGGGAACCGTTGCGTGTGACCTATACGGCCACGAACAGCCGGGATGACCTGGGTGACCGTATGGGGCCGAACAACATTGTGATGAACTGGACGCCCGACGGCAGCCGGATCGTGTACCGCAACCGTATCGGCGACGGATTCACCGGAAAGCTCTTTACCGTCGACAAGGAGGGCGGCCTGTCTGATGTGATCCCACTTCCCGAAGGAGGCTTCTGCAGTTATTCTCCCGACGGCAAGCAGTTGGCCTATAACCGTGTGATGCGTGAGTTCCGTACCTGGAAATACTACAAAGGCGGCATGGCCGACGATGTGTGGATCTATAACCCTGAAAAGAAAACAGTAGAAAACATTACGGATAATCCGGCCCAGGATATCATCCCGATGTGGATCGGGGATGAAATCTTCTATATCTCCGACCGCGACCGGACTATGAACATCTTTGTCTACAATACGAAGACCAAACAAACCAGAAAGGTTACGAACTTCACCGAATACGATGTTAAGTTCCCGAGCGCGAACGGCAATACCATTGTCTTCGAGAACGGCGGTTATATCTATAAGATGGACGCTACGGCCAAGAAACCGGAAAAGGTAAATATAACACTGACCTCCGATAATGTCTACGCCCGCAGCGAGATCAAGAACGGAGCCGGTTATATAACCGAAGCAAGCCTGTCCCCCGATGGCGAACGCCTGGTCGTAACTGCCCGTGGAGAAGTCTTCAACCTGCCGGCCGGCAAGGGAGTGACGAAGAACATCACCCGCTCGCCCGGTGCGCATGACCGGGATGCACAATGGTCGCCCGACGGTAAATATATCGTTTATATTTCCGACCCGACCGGTGAAACCGAACTTTATATGCAGGACGCTACCGGAGGCGAACCGATCCAGCTGACGAAGAATAACGACACCTATATCCGCAGTTTCGAATGGAGCCCGGATTCTAAAAAGATTGTTTATACGGATCGTAAGAACCGCATAAACCTGTTGGATGTCGCCTCCAAACAGGTGACGACCTTGTTGCAGGACCCGATGGGCGAACCTCGCGGCGTTACCTTCTCGCCCGATAACAACTGGTTGACCTACACCCGTACGGCTGATAATGATTACAGCATCGTATATGTATATGACATTGCCGGCAAGAAGGAATATCCGGTGACGGACAAGTGGTATAACTCCTCTTCTCCGGCATTCAGCACGGACGGCAAATACCTGATCTTTGCTTCTGCCCGCGATTTTAATCCGACATACGGATCGTTGGAGTGGAACCATGTCTATAATAATATGTATGGCGTTTACCTTGCGCTGCTGTCGAAAGATACGCCTTCTCCTTTTATGGAAAAGGATGCCGAGGTGGCTGTCGCCAAGGAGGAAACGACGAAGAAAGAGGCTGGCAAGAAGGATGAGGCCAAGAAGGAGGAAGTTGCGACCCCGACGCTCAAGATCGATTTCGACGGTATCACGGACCGTATCATTAAACTTCCGGTGAACCCCTCTTATTACGGGAATTTCTATTCGGATGGCAACAAAGTCTATTACGGAACCCGTGGCGGCACGAAAGTCTTTGACTTGGAAAAGCAGAAAGAAGAAGTCGTTGCCGACGGCGCTTCGATGGGTGTCGAGCCCGGCAGTAAGAAGGCTGTTTTCTTTAAAAACGACGAACTCTATGTGACGGATATCCCTTCCGGAAAGGCAGACCTGAGCGATCCGGTCAACCTCTCGAACATGAAGATTACGGTCGATTATCCGCAGGAATGGGCGCAGATCTTCGATGAAGCCTGGCGTGCTTTCCGCGACGGATTCTATTTGGAGAATATGCACGGGGTGGACTGGAAGGCTGTCAAGGACAAGTATTCCGTATTGGTTCCGTATGCAAAGACCCGCCTGGACCTGAACTATATCATCGGTGAGATGATCGGTGAGCTTTGTAGCGGCCATGCCTATGTGAATCCGGGCGAGACGGAACGTCCCGAACGGGTGAAGACCGGCCTCTTGGGCGCAGAAATCTCGCGCGACAAGAGCGGTTTCTTCCGTCTCGAAAAGATCCTGCCGGGAGCTTCCTGGAGCAAGAAACTCCGCTCTCCGCTGACCGAACCAGGCATCGAGGCGAAGGCCGGCGAATTTATCGTCTCGATCGACGGTGTGCCGACAAACAGCGTAAAGGATATGTATTCCTTATTAGTAGGCAAGGCGGATGTCCCGACCGAAATCATGTTGAACAGCAAGCCGCAGCTGGCCGGCGCCCGCAAGATCGTGATCAGCCCGCTTGAAGAAGAATACTCTTTGTATCATTATAACTGGGTGCAAGATAACATAAAGAAGGTAGACAAAGCCTCGAACGGCAAGATCGGTTACATCTATATCCCGGATATGGGTGTGGAAGGATTGAACGAATTCTCCCGCTACTTCTATCCGCAGTTAGATAAGGAAGGACTGATCATCGACGATCGTGCGAATGGCGGCGGCAACGTCTCGCCGATGATCCTCGAACGCCTCTCGCGCGAACCCTATCGCCTGACGATGCGCCGCGGTTCGGCCCGTGTCGGGACAGTGCCCGATGCCGTGCAGGTCGGCCCGAAAGTCTGCCTGATCAATAAATATTCGGCTTCCGACGGTGACCTCTTCCCCTGGGGCTTCCGTGCGCTGGGACTGGGCAAACTGATCGGGACGCGTACCTGGGGCGGCATCATCGGTATCAGCGGCCCGCTGCCTTACATGGACGGGACGGACATCCGCGTGCCTTTCTTCACCAGCTACGATCCGAAGACCGGCAGCTGGATCGTCGAGAACCACGGCGTCGATCCCGACATCCTGATCGACAACGATCCGATCCGGGAATGGAACGGCGAAGACCAGCAGCTCGACCGCGCGATCCAGGAGGTGATGAAAGAACTTCAGAACCGCAAGCCGCTTCCGGGAATCCCGGCCCCGCGAGATTTCAGTAAATAAAAATAGATCGATATGGACAAACGTGTTTTAAGTTTCACTTCTTTAGGCCTTTTGGCATCCTTTGCGTCTCCTGTGCAGGCGCAAAAGGATAGCCGCCCCAACATTCTAGTGATTTTAGCGGACGACCTGGGTTTCTCCGACATCGGTTGTTACGGCGGGGAGATCCAGACCCCGAATTTGAACAAGCTGGCCGAAAACGGCTTGCGTTTCACT
>URZO01000021.1 GCA_900552465.1 uncultured Parabacteroides sp.
AGCAGACGGCAAAAGAGAGCCTGCGGCACGAGGTAAACCTCGTTTGTTGAGACACCGATAAATCATCATTTACTCGCAATATTTAATTTAATACCAATTCTATCATACGATATAAAGAACACCGTCTTTGATCACTGTATCTACCAGATTCATGCCTACATGATATGGCAGGAACTTATAGGAAGGATACTTCAGCAGAACCATATCCGCTTTCTTTCCCACATCGATACTACCGATCTTCTTTGCCCGTCCCAAAGCAGCCGCTCCGTTAATCGTAAGCGCGGTCAAGGCCTCTTCGGGAGAAAGCTTCATTTGGATACACGCCAGAGCGAACAATAGCGGGATCGAACAGGAGAAACAGCTTCCGGGGTTCAGGTCGGAAGCCAACGCAACGGCACAGCCGGCATCTATCATCTGCCGTCCCGGAGCATACGGTTCGTTCAGCGAGAAGGCGGTAAGCGGCAACAATGTCGCAATCGTGCCGGAACGCGCCAACCGCTTGATGCCGTTATCAGAGATGTGCAACAGATGATCGGCACTGACGGCTTTCAACCGGGCAGCCAGCTCGGCCCCTCCGAAAGAGACGATCTCGTCGGCATGGAGCTTCAGTTTGAAACGATGTGTACGGGCTGCGTTCAGCAGACGTTCGCTTTGCTCGATCGAGAAAACGCCCTGTTCGCAAAAGACATCGCAGAAAGTGACGGAATGTTCTTCGCGGATATGCGGCAACACTTCTTCTATTATGTAATCGACATACGCATCCGTACGTCCTGCAAATTCGGGAGGAACAGCATGCGCCCCTAAAAAAGTAGAGACAACATCCAGCGGATGATCGTCGTTCAGTTCTTTCATGATCCGGAGCTGGATAAGCTCAGTTGCCAGGTCCAGGCCGTATCCGCTCTTCCCTTCGACGGTGGTCACACCCATATCCATCATCACGTCGAGACGGTCGTACGCATCTCCGAAGAGGTCGTCGTAACTGGCCTGTCTGGTGGCGTTCATCGTATTGACGATACCGCCGCCCCGTTCCATAATCGACATATAGCTATCGCCTTTCATCCGCCAGGAGAACTCTTCCTCGCGATAACCGCCAAAGACGAAATGCGTATGGCTGTCCACAAAGCCGGGAAGCAGCGCACGTCCGGAAGCGTCTACCTCCAGATACTCCGACGCATCGATCTGTTTCATTACCTCTTCGGTCGGCCCTACGTGCGTGATCAGGCCACCCGAGACGGCTACTGCCCCGTCTTCAATCACACCGACATCGGACATGGCCGCGCCTTTCTTCGCCTCGAATCCGGAACAGGTCACCACCTGCGAGGCATTCCGTATCAATATCTTTTCGTCTCCCATACCTATTCCATTATTCTGGCTTCCAACACCTGATTCATTGAAAAGTCTTCCAGTCCCAAATAGTAGGAAGCCGTGTCGATCAACGCTTCCATCGGGATCAGCCCGATAATCTCACTTCCGACAACCGGAACCCCGTAACGGCGAGCTTCGATGCGCACCAACTCGAAAGCACGGTAAAGAGCCGTGCGGGTATAGTCGGTCATGTTAATCGAAACCTGCACGATACCGCGTTCCTTCAGCTCCACTCCCATCGCCTTGCAATAGCGAAGGCCGCCGCCGATAAAACGTATCTTCTTTGCAATACTGCTTGCTATTTCCAGATTTGCCGTACCTAAATTGACGTTGTAAGCCACTAACGGCATACGGGCGCCGATCGCAACCGTTCCGGCCGTCGGATGCCGTTCGGCAGGGCCAAAGTCGGGTTTCCATTCCGGCAACCTGATCTTCTCTTCCATTCCCTCGAACTCCCCTTTACGGATAGCCGCTAAGTTCTCACGATGGGAAGCCGAAGCAGACTTCTCATAGAGGAAGACAGGAATATGATAGAGGGCGGCAACCTTCTCGCCGACCTCCTTAGAGAGTGCGATCGCTTCGTCCATCGTACAGCCCCGGATCGGGATGAAAGGAACGACGTCGACCGCTCCCATGCGGGGATGCTGCCCGGAATGTTTCGTCAGGTCTATCAGTTCCACAGCCTGCCCAACAGCTTCCAACAGGGCGTCCTTCAAGGCTTCCGGTTCGCCGACTACCGTCACGACCAGTCGGTTGTGGTCTTCGTCGTTGCTATAATCCAATAGCTTTACACCGGCTTTGGCGCGAAACTTGTCTACAATTTTTTCTATTTTCGCCAGATCTCTTCCCTCACTGAAGTTGGGGACACATTCCATTATTTTGCTCCAAGTACTCATGATTTGTGTTTTAAAGAGGTACGTACAATATGTTGAATTAAATCTTCTTTCGGGATAAAAGGCAAGGTGATATGATAACCGCCGTCATACTTCTCATTAAAGGCGACACTGGTGGACAGGGCATTCGGATTACGCGCCCACGAACGGCGTGCCACGCCTCCCATCACATCCCAGATCATGGCGGAACGGAGTATTTCATCCACCCGCTCGCTTCCGTCGAGCACCATACCGAAACCACCGTTTATCGCCTTTCCGATGCCGACCCCGCCGCCGTTATGGAGAGCGACAAGGCTCATGCCCCGCGCCGCATTCCCGGCAAAGCATTGTACAGCCATATCGGCCATAACGTTGCTGCCATCGTATATATTGGATGTTTCCCGGAAAGGCGAATCCGTCCCGCTCACATCATGATGGTCGCGTCCGAGCATAATCGGCCCCACTTCGCCATCGCGCACCATGCGGTTAAAGCGGAGGGCGATATTCAGTCTTCCTTCGGCATCCTGGTAGAGGATGCGTGCCTGGGTGCCGACAACCAGGCGGTTCTTCTCGGCATCGCGGATCCAGTTGTAGTTGTCCAGATCCTGTCCGCGCCGGGTCGGGTCGATGCAATCCATCGCGGCATGGTCGGTCTTCACCAGATCTTCATGCTTTCCGCTCAGGCAAACCCAGCGGAAAGGCCCGTAACCGTAGTCGAACAGTTCCGGTCCCATAATATCCTCGACGTATGAGGGCCAGATAAAGCCGTCCTTCTCGTCCACACCGTTGCGGGAGATTTCCGTCACTCCGGCATCGTAAATCGCTTTCATAAACGAGTTGCCGTAGTCGAAGAAGTAAGTGCCGCGCCCCACAAGCTTCCGGATCACCTCGAAATGGCGGCAGAGGGAAGCGTCGACCAGCGAGCAGAACTTATCCGGATCGTGTGAAAGCAATTCCGTACGCTCGGCAAAAGAGATTCCGGCAGGACAATAGCCGCCTTCGTAAACGGCATGGCAGGAAGTCTGGTCACTCAGCAGGTCGATCCGGATAGACTGCGCCTCGGCATATTCCAACAGGTCTACGATATTGCCATGATAGGCAACGGATATCGGTTCTTTCGCCTGCATCGCCTCCTGTGCCATGCGGAAGGCTTCCGCTTTATCGGCAGTTACATGCTGCACCCAGCCTTGCGAGTGGCGGGTTTCTATGCGGGAACTGTCTACTTCTGCAATGATACTGGCAGCGCCGGCAATGACAGCCGCTTTCGGTTGTGCGCCGCTCATGCCGCCAAGGCCGGAAGAGACAAAGAGATGTCCGCGCAAATCCTGATCTTGCGGAATACCTAACTTCTTACGTCCGGCATTCAACAGCGTATTGAACGTGCCGTGCACGATCCCCTGCGGACCGATATACATCCAACCGCCCGCCGTCATCTGCCCGTAGTTGGCGACTCCCATCTGGGCGGCGACGTGCCAGTCTTTCTGGTTGTCGAACATACCGACCATCATTGAGTTAGTGATGATGACACGCGGAGCGTCCGGCCGCGAACGGAACAGTCCCAACGGATGCCCGGACTCGATCACAAGCGTCTGTTCAGTCGTCAGTATTTCAAGATATTGTTTAATCAGGCGATACTGCATCCAGTTCTGGCAGACCTGTCCCGTCTCGCCATACGTAACCAGTTCATACGGATAAAGGGCGATATCGAAACAAAGATTGTTGTCGATCATCACCTGAAAAGCCTTCCCTTCCAGGCAATTCCCTTTGTATTGGTCTACAGGCTTTGCTTTCAGATCGCCTTGTGGCCGGTAACGATATCCGTAGATTCGGCCACGGGTCAGCAATTCTTCCATAAACTCGGGTGCCAACGTTTCATGCAACTCTTCCGGAATGTAACGGAGTGCATTCTTCAAAGCCGTTTCTGTTTGTGCAGGCGTAAGTGAATAGCCGCGATCGGGAGCGCGACGAATACCGGAGATAAAAGAAGGATAATCCGGCAAATAGTTACTCAGGCGTACTTCCATAACATAATCTTTTAAGGTGTTGCTTACAATATGTAAGTAAATATTGACGTAATAGGCCTCTAAAATAAGCATTCTCTTTCATCTTGCCAACCAGACACCTTATGTTTAGAAGCACAAAAAAGGCCGTTCCCCGAAAGGAACAGCCTTTTTATATCAATTTATAACGTATTCTTATTTACCAGCCTCAGCAGCCGCTTTCTTATTGATCTTTTTCTTCTGCAATTCGTAAGCGATAGGAGTTGCTACGAACAGAGTAGAATATGTACCGATAATGATACCCAACAAGATGGCAAACGTAAAGCTACGGATTGTAGCACCACCGAGGATGAAGATACACAATACAACCACCAACGTTGTCAATGATGTATTGAACGTACGACACAGGGTAGAGTTCAACGCATCGTTGATCACCTGGTAGCGGTCACGTTTCGGATACAGGCCTATCGTCTCACGGATACGGTCGAATACAACCACGGTATCGTTGATAGAGTAACCGATAATCGTCAGGATAGCCGCGATAAACGTCTGGTCAACCTCCATAGAGAACGGCAACACCTTCCAAAGCAATGTGTAGAATGAAATGATACACAAAGTAGTTACAGCTACGGAAGCGAATGCACCTACAGAGAAAGAGATGTCGCGGAAACGAAGCAAGATATAAGCAGCCATACAGATCATGGCAAAGATAACTGCCAGGATAGCCGCATTCTTGATATCGTCAGCCATGCTCGGTCCTACTTTCTGAGAACTCTGGATATACTGCCCGGTGAACTGATCCAATGTCGTTCCTGCCGGAAGCAGTGACTTAACACCTTCGAACAACTTTGATTCGATTTCCTGGTCAACCGACGGGTCACTGTCATCGATCTTATAGTTGGTAGATACACGAACCTGATCCGGAGTACCGATCTGGATAACGCTAACAGAACCGTCTAACTGTGCATCCAACATATCACGCACTTCGTCTGTCTTCACATCCTGGTCGAAACGAACTACATAGTTACGTCCACCCGTGAAGTCGATACCGTTGTTCAAACCGATTGTCGACATGGAGATAGCCCCTAAAACGATGATACCGGCAGGAATCAGATAACCCACCTTGCGAGCTGCCAGGAAGTTGATCTTCGGATTCGTCAAAAGGTCTTTTGTAATAGAAGTCGTAAATGTCACATTCTTCAGTTTGTCTTTAGCCAACAGTGCTTCGTAAACGATACGAGTCAGGAAGACTGCTGTCAGGAAAGAAGCAACCAAACCGATAATCATTGTCGTAGCGAAACCGCGGATAGGACCTGTACCAAAGTAGAACAGTACAACACCCGTGATGATAGAAGTCAAGTTAGAGTCGAAGATAGCGGAGAAGGCGTTACCGTAACCATCGGCAATCGCTTTACCCAATGACTTACCGGCACGAAGTTCTTCTTTTGTACGTTCGTAGATCAACACGTTTGCATCGACCGCCATACCTAACGTCAACACCATACCGGCAATACCCGGCAAAGTAAGAACAGCCTGGAAAGATGCAAGGATACCCATTGTGAAGAAGATGTTCAACACCAGAGCACCGTCGGCAATCAGACCCGGTATGATTCCGTAGAATGCGCACATATAAACCATCAACAGTATCAATGCCAGCGCAAATGAAATCACACCTGAATTGATAGCTTCCTGACCCAGAGACGGACCGACAACGTCTTCCTGTACGATCTGTACGGAAGCAGCCATCTTACCGGACTTCAACACGTTTGCCAAGTCCTTCGCTTCTTCCGGAGTAAAGTGACCGGTAATCTGAGAACGTCCGCCAGTGATTTCCACCTGTACGTTCGGAGCAGAATAAACCATATCATCCAGAACGATAGCGACAGCCTTGCCGATATTTTCTTTTGTCAGACGGGCCCATGCTTTGGCACCTTCTGCGTTCATCGTCATACTAACCTGCTGTTCCGAGCGACCGGCCTGCTGAACGAAGTCAGCGTTGGCATCCGTTACAACGTCACCACCCAGGGCAGGCGTTCCGTCACGGTTAGTCATCTTGATAGCATATAAGTAGAAATACTGTTCTTTTTCGTCGAGCGCCTTAACAGCCCATTTCAAAGAAAGGTTACGCGGCAAGACATCTTTCACCTGCTTCATGTTCAGGTATTCATTGATCTTGGCAATATCTTTCTTATCAGCGATACCGACAACCGGACCTGATGCCAACTGACCGTTATACTGGTTGATCTGCAGAAGCGCGAACAACGGATGCTGTTTTGCAAATTCATCTCTGCTCAAGGCTGCCTGATTTTCAGGTTTATCTTCACCGATCTTAGCCAGCAAAGAGTCTGCCTCGTTAGTTGTTTCGGCAGGAGCGGCAGTTGTTGTTTCCGTCGTTTCAGAAGCGGCAACTTCTGTTCCTTCCGTAGTAGCAGCGGAATCTTCCGATTTCAGTATAGTAGCCAATACGTTATCGGCAGCAACCAACTGCTGGTAGATTTCCGGCAAGTTATATGTTTCCCAGAATTCCAGGTTTGCACTACCCTGTAACAATTTACGTACACGTTCCGGTTCTTTCACACCCGGAAGTTCCACCAGAATACGACCGGCTGTTTCCAGACGCTGGATATTCGGAGATACAACACCGAAACGGTCGATACGGGTACGCAATACGTTAAATGAATTATCGATAGCGCTCTTCAGTTCATCCTTCAACACAGAGATAACCTGTGCATCCGTACTCTGGGGAGTGATTTTATCTTTCAATTCGAAAGTACTGAAAATGGCGGATAAACGGGCGCCATTATCTAACTTCTTATACTCTTCTGCAAAGAGATCAATAAAGTCCTTCTGACTTGTTGCCTGGTGCGCATAGGCCAAATCCAATGCTTTGTTGAAGTTCTCATCCTGGTTGTTGTTTGAAAGCGAGCGAATTACATCGGCCACATTCAACTCCAGAACGACGTTCATACCGCCCTTCAAGTCAAGTCCTAAACTGATTTCCATTTCACGGCACTGCTTAAGCGTATAGCCCAGCCACACCTTCTGAGTAGATAACGAGTCCAAATAAGAACTCTCTTTCACCGGATCTCCACCTGCATACTCAGCGGCTTTACTGTTGTAGTGTCTTGTCACAAACGAGAATGACAGATAAAACAGACAGACAAGCGTAAGTAACACCGCAAAGACCCTTACAAATCCTTTGTTTTGCATTTGAATCTTATGTTTATGTTATTATTCGTTTTTTCACAGGGTGCAAATATAGCCTTTTTTTCTTTGTCCAACAGTAATTAGATTAATTTATTTGTCACACTCTTAGTTTATTTCAGCCACAATTATATATCTTTGCCCGTAAAAAACATAGATATAATGACCATGAAGCAACTTTTATTATTAGCACTATTTATTCCAAGCCTTCTCTGGGCTCAGGATGATTCAAAGTATTTGGCCGGAGCCGTTCCCGTAGAGAATGGTAAAGTCGTATTTACTCAAGAGATAAACGCCTCTCCTTTTTCTAAAGACGAAGTATATGACAGAATGTTGGATTGGGCCAACGGATTTTTCAGCGAAGACGGCAACCGCGTTGTCTATTCCGACCGTTCGAAAGGAGATATCGCTGCCGTAGGACAGGTCTACCTGGTGTTCCAGAGCACAGCCCTGTCGCTGGATCGTTCCCTGATGAACTACCGCGTCACTATGGAATGCGAAAACGGAAAGGCGATCATGAAAGTTGCCGGCATCCGCTATGAATATAATGTATCTTACCAACGCGAACCGGAGAAATATATAGCCGAAGAATGGATCACAGACAAGTATGCCCTAAATAAGGATAGAACCAAACTGAACCGCGGCAACGGCAAGTTCCGTACCAAGACTGTCGATTTCGTCGACGATATGTTTGCTTCCGCATCTGCAGCCTTTGGCATTCAGGCGGTTCCAGCTGCACCTGTTGCTCCGGCACGGACGGTAACACCTGTTGCACCGGTGACTGCTCCTGTTGCACCGGCTCCGGTAAAAGAAGGTTATGTAGCCTTTGCGGCCGACAAAGTTCCGTCTACCATCTTACAAATGTTGCCCGAAAGCGATATGCAGGTTGCACCGGCCGGCAAACCGGATACGAAAGAAACATCTGCCGTATGGAAAGGCACGGGCAATATGTTCGGCAAATCGATCGCTTCCATCGCAATCGGCAAAGACAGCCCTGTTTATAAGGAAATAGGAGACAACGACACCTACAGCCTCTCTTTCTTCAAGAAAGGCGAAAGCGGAGATGCCTGGTTGATCATCGACTGCCGCAAGCAGGGCGAAACAGCCGAAGGACAGCAGATGACTGTCATTGGAGAGATTATTAATGTATGGATGAAATAATTCGGATTATATGAAAAAGCTGATTATCCTTATATTGATCATGTTCCCTGTGCTGACCATGGCACAGGGACATAAAGGCGAAGTCGAAGAATGCGCCCCGATGAAAGACGGGAAAGTATGCTATCGCGACACCGTCCATGTAAAAGACATGAACCAGATTCAGATATTCGATGTCATCGAGAAGTGGGCGAAAAAGAATTACGGCAAAGACGTATTCCTGTCGAATGTCAACTCCAAGAAGTCCAAAGGGATCATCAACGTTTCTTCCAAAGTCGAATTACTGTTGAACGATACGGACAAAACGATCATTAAATACAAAATGAAGATCTCCTGCTACGACAACAGCTATTCGGCGGAAGTCGGCAACATTGTCTACCAATACGATCCGGAAAACAATAAGAAGTTCAAGACCTATTCGGCTGAAAGCGTAATTGCCAACAACGGGAAAAGCAATACGGTTGCTCTGATCAAAGATCCGAAGCTCTTCTGCAACGCCACGTTTTTCTTCGTAGAGAATCTGTTCGCCGACATCCTGGATGCGGTAAACGAAGCGGAATAATGACCTTCATGGAGGCTGTTGCTTTTCAATTTCATGCCACAAAGTTACAACAGCCTCCAAAAGCGGAGTTGACCAGTGTCTCATAACGGCAGTTTACGTACGTTAAGCGCTATCAGTTTGTCAAAGTAACGCTTAAGCAGCATCGTCATTGCCTCCGTTTTTACGAAATGCAGGCGTGTTTCCTCGTCCATCGGCAGCGTACCCGACGGCTTCCAATGTTCGAACCGCGCCATCGCCTCCTTTTTTTCTGCCGGGCTGTCACGAATCAGCCCCCGTTCTTGGAGGACGCGATAAACGCGCCCCGGCATCAACTGGTCGAGCGGATAGTTAGCGCAGTAGTGGCGGAAGACGTTTTGCAACATCCGGTCCTCGCGTTCGCAGTTGTACGCCTCACTGACCGGCGGCAGCGCGGTTTGTTGGCGCTTTTCGCGATCCACGACTTGGCGATAACGGAAGTCGCTCTGTTTGTAGGCTTTCAGCCAGCAGATATACGTCCGTATGTTCAACCCCATGAAATCGCCATATTCGCCTTTGGCCCCGAGTTCGAAACAAAGCGCTACTTCGCCGTAGGTCAGCGTCGGAAACGACTCGAGCAATTCGGAACAAAGCATCGTGCCAACAACCGTCAGGTCATTGAGTTGCGGCATCTGGGAACCGACCAGGATATAAATCTGCGGCAGTAGTTCGGAGATCCGGTCCAACAGCTCTTCCGATTCCATTCCCGAAACTTTCGGTTCGGACAATGCGGTGCACAGTCGCTGTTCTGTAATGGCATTCATATAAGCCCGAGTCTTTTAGCATTCTCCGTAACAGCTTTTCCCAATTCGATAGCCTCTTGTATTTTCGACTTTCTTTCGGGTTGAGCCGCCCGCGCAAAATTTTTCTTCGTTCCATGATTCGACTGCCAGTAATGGAAGCGGCGGGTAAAATCTTTTTTCCGTCCGACAGTATCTTGTTCTCCGCTCGAAACGATAAAATCGCAAA
The DNA here is from genome assembly GCA_900552465.1 of uncultured Parabacteroides sp. Classification (GTDB taxonomy): domain Bacteria; phylum Bacteroidota; class Bacteroidia; order Bacteroidales; family Tannerellaceae; genus Parabacteroides. Next base: position 10,146 of record URZO01000021.1, read on the forward strand.
ACTCATTCAACTTGCCGGGGAGCATCTCGTTAAACCCGATGCCTTCTCCGGATTGCCTGACAGCGGATGCCCGCCAGTCTTCATCTTCCAATAATTCATTTTTCCAAATCTCCCATTGCTCGCGCCCACTCGCCTTCGGAACGAACGGAGTGAGTGAGATTTCTTTTACTTTATTTTCTTTTTCTTTTCTTTCCTTTATCTTTCCTTTCCTTTGTTCTGCGCTGTCAACATTTTCGGGCAAGATGTCAACATTTCCCGGCAAAATGTCGACATCTTCCGGTTTCAGGCTTTTTTGAGTCCCCAAACAGATGTTCTTGTAGGGCGATACATCAATCAGCAAGTAATCTTTTTTGTCAATCCTCACTTCCTTCCGGCGCCCGGCGATCAGGAAAAACTGTTTTTGAACATCGACGGAAGTCAATATTTCAAAACGTTCATAGCTGCTTCTATCGAAAAGGCCTCTCGCCAACGCTTTGTCGACAATGTTTTGCACATCCTCCGACGTCATACCGTTCATCATCTTGCGGGCGAAAAGCATGCAGTCGTCCGGAGTCCATTCGCAAAAGAAGCCGTTTCGGTAGATTTTACAGAATATTTTCATTAACACGACGACAGCATTACTGCCAAATTCAGCTTCAATAAGAGCAATCTTATTATCTTCAAAAAAGTCAATCGAAAAAGGAAAATAATCTACACCTTTTAGTTCCATGATAAGAGTGATTAAATTTGAATTATGAATTTTGAATTATGAATTATAAGAAATAAATCAATGCGTATTGCCGCAGGCTCTCTTTTGCCGTTGATTTCAATCAACGGTTTAAAGGTTCGGAGGCAAAGCCTCTTCTTCTGTGGACTTTAGTCCCTTTTACAAGAGCTGACCTACAAATATTTGACAGGGGTTGAAACCCGCATAGGAATCCGGCAAAGTCGGGAATTCATTCATCCGTTGATTGAAATCAATGGCAAAAGAGAGCCTGCGGCATAAGAAAAAGCGTTGTTTTTTGTGTTCATGATATTCGGATTCATTGTTGTAAAATGTTGGATTTGCAGTTAATTAATTCAGTTAATATCTGTTTTCATAGTCGATTATTCGGTTATGATTACAATACAAATATAAGCCCTGAAAAAGCGTTTGTCAAGTAAAAAATAGAAAACGCCCCATTCTTTATACTTTGTTAACACATTAACGAAGGCTATATTCGTCTGCAAACATCACTTTTCCTTATAATGTTCACACGCGTATAAATACATAGGCATGGATTTTATTTTCCATGGGCATGGAATCGGAAATGCATGGGCATGGAATTTCAAATGCACTGGCATGGAAATGTGGGTGGATCGTCGAGCGGCAGGCGATTCGTGCGGAAGGAGGAACAAACGGATGATAAATGATGATTTATCGGTGTATTTCGTATTTGTGACATAGTGTCGGGAGTATCTGTTTCCCCTCTTGAGAGGGATAAGGGGTGTGTTATCTTTCTGTCTATCAATGAAAATTCACACACCCCCTACCCCCTCTCAAGAGGGGAAGGAGTTACCATCGGTCGATATGAACATACCGAATAAATCATCATTTACCGGCTGTCTTTTCGTCCTTGCCTTTCTCTTCCGGCTTGATGATGTTCTTGACGGTTTCGCCGATCGGCAGTTTGTCCAAGACACCGAGGCTTGGGGCAACAGTCTTGACCAATTGGTTCAGAAAGTTGCCGGTAGCGCCGTTTCCGCCGTCAAAGACGGTGATGTTTCCGAGGTTGACGATGTAGTTGGCTGCGTCGCGGATATCACTGATATTGATATTCATCAGGTAAAGACCGAACTTCCGGAGTTCCGTATCGATGTTCTCACGCACTTTGGACAGGAACTTATCGCAGTCGGAGTTCAACTCCGACTCCTTCACCTGCCACAACTTTCACATCGTTTTCTTCAAACCTCATTTGCCCGTTTGGATAGAGTCCCACTGCTTTTCTCCATCAGGCCGGCTAAACACCTGACAGACACACCTATATCGAAAGCGAGTAAAAAAAGAAAAAATTCTCGTACACGAAGATTTATAATTTTTATATGGTTGCATCCATAAATTAAGCTCCTTCAAAAACAACTTCATCAATCCCCTTAAATCTTTCTACTTAAAGTTATGATCAAATCTACGTTGAAAATTATGGTTATCCACATATAGTTCGATCTGCTGATTTGCTTCCACAGTATAGTACGGTGCTCCAAATAAAATATGTTCTCCTAACATCTTTTCGCCCCGATTTTCACCGTCTACTAATATAGAGATATTTGCATCATACGCCGTTGGATTCTTTATTTGAATAATAGCCCCCTTTCCTTTCTTTCGAACAAAATTTACTTCTACATTGTCAAAACTGATTGCCAGTTGTTTAGGCAAATCAACATAAATACCCGGAATCTCAACTGCAGTCAACATCAATGCCGTCTCAGCCCAAGTAGAACCCGGAAAAATTTCTCCTATTCCTTCGAACCAATCTGTCGTACTGATTCTCTCATTAACCCACCCTGGGGCCATTCCTGAAATTCTACGATCTTTATGAGACATATATTGAGGAAGATTAAATGCAATTTCTTTTAACAAATTCAAATACAACTCATTCCCCGTAAAACGATATAATCTCAACAGAGCAATACCAGAATGCGTACAAATACCAGGAGAGCCATGCTTATTTTGTGTATTTGCAACTACGGCACCGGTTGAATGCATATCCAATTTATGGAACAAACTGCCTCTTGGAAATTTATAGTCATATCCAACCACCCACGTACTAAAAAGATGTGCCATATCACAAGCGGCTTGTTTCCAATAATCACTACGAGTATGCTCATACAACAAAGAGAAAGACTCTAACAAGGCATAAGCGGATTCGCTATCACAATTTTGCAAAGCATCCCCTGGCCCACCACAAGTTATTCCTTGTTTCACATACCGTTCATACATATAACGTGCCGAAGCCTCAGCGACCTGCATATATTCCGGCTGATCATAATAAATCGAAGCTAAAGCTAAAGCCGCTGGCACAATAGCCCCACTCGTAGACCCCCCGACCTTGATCTCACCCGTTTCATTATCAATGAACTGTCCCCACTGATGATTTTTATTCCACAAACGAACAAAAGCATCTGCGACACCTTTGACTTTGGCCTTCCAAGATTCTTTGACTTCAATTTCCTTCAATTCCATTAGCGTAAACTGTTTCAAGATATAATACAATCCATCCCCACTTTTTCGGATAAGATGCCAATTTTTCGTATGTGGCTTCCTTATATCCCCTCCATACCATTGATTTCCATTTTCTCCACAGTCCCAAAAAAATCCAGACGGAGAAATACCTCCTTCAAATAGCCAATCAAAATTGCGTAAAACATTCGCTTCTGTCTTCTTGGTTCCAGCAAACAACAAAGGGTAAGTTGAAATCATGCCACCAGTCCATCCGATCTGCCAATCTTGCAAAAACATTTCTCGCATGCCTACTGAATAATATCCCCATTCAGGAACGAAATTTTGAGTATTAAATTTTTCTTCTATTGTAGCAAAACACTCGGAAAATGGATATATCGCATTATACGATGGAGAGACCAAATCATGCCGAATTATCATATATTTCTCAAACAAATCTGATAAATATTTTGATTCAAAATCATATATTCTAAAACGAAATTCAACCTCATCACCCTTCTTAAAATCAGCAGGTTTATCAGAAGAGACATCCATATTATTAGCTATATTATATTTAAAATTTTCTCTAATCAAAGGACTTCTTAGAGAAAATACAGCTTGATCACGCATCCTATTCTCCTCCAACGTATAGCCATAATCGCCCCATTGATTTGATTGCTTCGTTAACAGTACAAACGACCTGTTCAATTTCGAGGAGAAAAACAAAAATGAAGGGACAGCCATAGATCCTGATCGTTCTTGGATACGAGACACCCCTTTTCCTTTCGTCAAACGAGGAACATCTGAAATGATCATCTCTCCATCTTTTTTGATATCTCGAGGGTCCAACAGTTTTGGCGAATATGCAATTTTTCTCCATTCGAATCGATTCCCATTATAAGCAGAAGAAGGTAATAATACATAATTCTTCTCATCCCAATTATCAAAAGAAATTCTTACACCAACATTCGCAGACATCTCATTTCCATCTATTAACAAATAAGAAATAGTATAATCTGTATAAGTATCCTTTTGATCTTTGTCCGCAACAATCTTCCAATAACCAGTTCTTGTTCGTAAATAACTTACCGGATTATCAGCATTAATTTCAAATCGGTTAACCAACTGATTATAAAATTCATAATCATAAGTTTCTACGGAATAAGATAGTTCTATATCCTTCATTGGATAAACCCCGAAAGGTAATACGAAAAACAATGTGATTATACTTAAACATCTGCTGAACATACACGCCCTATTTTTTATATTATTAAAAACAACTATCTATTTGATAAGAATTAAAATTTCTTCGTTGATTTTTTTATCCGAATAGAAGGAACTTTTCCGAACCCTTTTCTTTGTATCCATTCAGGCTGAACCATAGGAGGAGATGCCTGCAATGCTTTTGTTTCAACCACACCGTATCCCCAATCAAACAAAGGTTCCATAAAAGAGCCTGTGTCCCCCATAGATACTTCGATAACATCACCTAAATATGTTTCATAAACCAAACTCTTATTTTTTACCAGAAACAATTTTGACTTTAACACAGTATACAACGTTTCGATCTCACTCTCTTTCGGTATAACTTCTACTACACAACCACACAATTCTCCACGCAAAGCCTTATCAATCCATAAAAGCCGTCCATCCCATTTTTCTAACGATACAACCTGAGGCTTATTTATAAACCGAACAACAACATACACTTCACTTAACGGTTGTACCAATAAATGATCTTTCAATAAGTAAGGTTGATCTGGCAAACTAACAAAACAGCTGTTATCCAGATTTATTGATTTCCTATCAGCACGATTCACAACATTTGGTTTATAATTTCCAGGAAAACGCATGTCATAATCTCGTCTCCAACATCTTTTCCACTCATTTACAGTCGAATCAACCATATTCTCCAAATCCAGCACATTCTCGGGTACAGAAGTCAGCATACATAAAATATTTTTATATTGCGCCCACTGCGTATAAGGAGCCCGCCCCTTTCCTGACCACTCATTATAGTAACAGCCATTCCCGATTATTTGATATGGCATTTGTGTTCTATTTTTTATAACCAACTTCCATGGAACAATCTGAGAACAAGCTCCTGTATATCCCCCATATTCAGAGATAAACGCTCCTAACGTATAATTTTTATCGACATAGAAAGAACGTTTAACGTAAGCCGTATCCTCATACAAGTATGATGGCCTAGTATCCTTTATCATATATGGATATTGAACCTTTTCTTTTCGAGCCTTTTCTACTATTTCCAATGACGGCTTGTAATCCGACAATATGGGATGTATAGCTAATATGGCACCAGATCCAGAAATACTCAGATCCCCCGTATTATCTCTCCCAAACCACAAACAACAGAAGTAATCAGACGCTTCCCAATTCGAATTATTTGGAACAACTCCTTTTCCTCTCATCTCTGCTCCGCCAATCACTCCCCAGCTATAATGAACAGCAAGCTCCTCCACATAAGCATTTACGACCTTTTCCGCTAAAGTTGAGATCTCCTTATCCTTCGCAAAATCTAACAAATTCAACCATCCGACAATACTATAAGCCTGATAAATACTAGAATTCCATTCACCCTCCCCATATTTTAAAAAGCGATTACCCCACGTCAAAATCCAATTTCTCATTTGTCCATAACGCTTTACAGCCAATTCTGTTTTCTGAGGCAATAATTCCAATGCAGCTTGAGCAATAAGAAATCCCGAAGTTCTCTCCATATTCAAGTGATTTTCAGTGCCCTCACTCTCCCATAAATTTCCTTCCAACTGATGAGACAAAATCTCTTGCAATCTTGATTGTATGGCAGGAGCCATCCGGAAATCATAAAGAATACGAACCAAGCCGATTGATGCAAAATGAAAAACGCCCCTTTCTGCTAACAACGATACATACTTATTCGCTATAGAATCTTGAATTCCATACTTTGTAAAGCGAGCTAATGCAATAGGATAATAATATTTCTCCGGGTCTCCAATTGACAAAGAAGGCGGAATATACTCGTCCGCAATATAATCAACAATTTTGTCACGATATTGAGGCCCACTATTCACACCAAACAAATTCAGTATGGGAACAAACAGGAAAATCCAAAACAATATAATACCACTCTTCATAAAAACACCACAATTTCTCCCAAAAACTATTTCCACACACGATAAACCGGATAATCTTTTCTATAATCAACCACATATCCATCTATCCCGTCAGTCACATATAAACAGCCATCTTTTATCTGCACATAAGGAGACTGATAAACATATCCATTCGCCCAATTTTCATAATCAAACGCTTTGTCATTCAACCAAGCTTTAGCTCTAAAACCAATTTCATTATACTGCATCTTCAATTTATCCCCTTCCAGATTTTTATACTCAATTTCATTCTGTGTTTGAAAATGAGATAAATCCACCCGGTTTTCAATTTGAAACGCTTTAACAAAAGATTCAAAAGATTCATAATCTTTCTTTTCTGCAGAATCTAATACATATCCAGATTTTTTCCCATATACAGACAAAATCCAATATTGTTCCAAATACTTATGTATCTCCAAAATCTTTTCTTTGGGTAAAAAATCCCAATCGTCCGAACGAATCCATTCATAATCAGAAAGCGGAAATATCACAATATAAGTCTCATTTGCCTCTATAAAAATAGCCCCATCCGTTTCCAACACTTTATCTACCTTTTTCGGTATATACAACCACGATGAAGCCGATAGTTTTGATCGCTCAAAATAAGAACAGACAGATCCTAGCGTTAATTGGGAAGGGAAACGCAATATTTCTAACCTTTCATTCGCACTATTAAAACGCTCTCGCTCTTCATCTGTTAATATCCTGCCAGGTTTTTCTCCAGTATCAGCAGAAACAAGAATCAAAGAGCGCCTATTATGAACCGATTGCGAATACTGACTATGACCAGACGGTCCCAAACGATACGGCTGTTGCCCCCCAAAAGTTAACGGTCCATCTTTACCTTGCGCAACTAATGACCAAACCACTTGCTGATTTGGATTATCCAGCATTGTCATATAAATATTCCCTAAACCATAACTGTCCGACCTAAAAAATGATTCCTGAAATGTATTTGCTTTATTCATATGATAAGTAGGACGTCGCATATAAGCTTCAAAAGGATATGAAATATTTCCGCTTAATATATTGTATATAACTTTATTAGGACGATATCGAGTCGTGGCTTGATGAAGATGTACCTCTGCGTCCGACATATTCTTGCTTCCCTTTCCCGTAAAAGCCCATGTTAAAGTTTCCATTTCACTTGGTGCCAAAGGGCTTAGGAAACCACGTTTCTGCCCACCCGCAATCGTATTGTCAACACATTTCAAGCCATATGTCAAAAAATCATAGTCCAACATAAATTTAGCCATCTGACAAAAATCTTCTTTTTTCGAAAAATCATATAAATTCATCCAAGCATAAATTGAATGAGGATAATATATATGGGAATCATATTCTCCATTCCCAACCCTTAAAAGTTTATGAAAAAAATCACGAAACATATTCGGCACAATTTTTTTCACCTCCCCTATTGAATATCCTGATATTTTAGCGTCCGGAGAAAATAATTGAGCATAAACAAGTGCAGATGTACGCCACATTATTTTATGGTTTTCTGTACCTCCATCTGTAAAACCACCACCTAACACACCCTGTTTCTCTTCTGGGAAACCAACTAAATTATAAGCCTTTTTTAATGGAGCATACTGCCTGTCTCCATCCGAAGGACGTCTTTTCTCTGCATAATTTCCTACAATATCAGCATACCGGCTCCGCCATTTTTCATCCATATTATCAGCTAATAATCCATAAAAACGTGTCCAATTTGTTGCTGCGAAATGGTATTGTTGAGCCATATTTCCCGGAATGGAGACAAATGCCAAAGCCGTTTTGTCGTCCGTTTTTTTTAAAAGGACAGCTGTTGCCGGATTTAAATCATACTTTAAAGGATCTCCTCCAAATACTACTATTTCCCCAGCATTATTCCTCATTTTTGGACCAAAATAACCAGTAGGACCTTGCTTATACAAACGACCTGTATATGGAGAGACTACACTTTCACTCTCTAATACCCAACTATACACAGGCAACCCTGTATCCGGACATTTGGAAAAAGCTTTTGATCGTAGAGTAAAATCTATTTCAGATAACTTATCGACAGCATTGCAAGTCCTTCTGTAAAATCCATTTTCGTCCGGATAAGTAGTAACATCCCAACTTTGCTGTGCAGATATAAACTGCATCGAACATAAAAATATGCCATAAAAAAACACTTTCATAATCACAATTTTCATATTAGATATTTCATTATAACTTTCGTCTATTTATCTCAAAAGTCACATCAGAATATTTACTATAGACGGATGTTACATTGTTATTTTATCATACGGATCCACCTACCACTATATGCGTCTACATTAAAAGAGGATCCTAACACCAGATTCTCTCCTGTAACAGCATCTTCCATAGATTTATATTTATATCTCTTTGTATCAAGCAATACCTGTTTAGCTTCCCCATCATTCATTATAAAATAATGATCCGCAATAGGTGAAGCCAATCGATAAACAATTGCATTTGAACACCGATAAGGAGATTCCCACCCTCCCATAGTATATCGCAAAGTCCAATCCTGCATAAACTGATTTCCGGGGCTTTGCATACTAAATGAGGCGTCCGTAGCCAATATAACAGCCGTTCCTTTTCCCAATTTGTTTTCTGTAGCAGCCGGTCTACCAGACTGGAATGTATCTAATATCTTTGCACGAGTCGGCTTCAAATCAAACACAAACCCTTTCAACTCATAATTTTTAAGGAAATAATGAGTATTATTAGCATATTGCATATCATCCAAAGAAACTCCAAAAATTCGTTCAAAGTCAGAACCTACATTTGTATCCAAAACAAGCCCTCTTCCATTCCACCAACCGCTTGGGGCATCAAGAACCAAGCGACCTCCATCCTTTACATATCGTTCAAATATTGGAAATAGTTCCTCATTAATAGCCACTTGCGCCGGTAAATAAATAACTTTATAACGATTTGCCAATCCTTTTTTCAAGTCATTTGCAGTAACATGTTCCCATGGGATATTAGCATCTATCAATGCACGACTAATTCCGATACGAGATTTAACCGGATAATGTTTAAAATGCTCTCTTCCGGGTCCGGAGACAGCAGCCCAAATAGCCTCATTATCCCAATTTACAAAAATACCGACATAGGGTTCTTTATGAGCATTCCATAACTCATCCCTAAATTTATTGGCGGCTTTAGCAATCTCCCCTGCACGAATTGCTCTATCCCCAGCCTCATTATGCCTATTTAATAAAGCATATTCTCCAGATTCCCAACCGGCTCTCCGATAATTCCATGCCCACAGCCCGACTCCTTTGAAACCACCAGCCAAATAAGACAATAACAATTGAGTTATTGTGCCTTTATCAACCGTATATCCAGCTGTTGTCTCATGGGCTTTCCTTTCCCAACCTTTACTGCCACTAAATTGTTGAGGCCCTCCCGTACTTTCCCAAGTCGCAGCCCATCCTCCTTTAAACCAATCCACACATATAGAAGACTGCATATAAATACATCGCGTCACTTCATAATCCGTTTCTTCAAAATGCCATGCTAGATGTATTGATGGATAAAAAGATCCATAATCCTTCATTACTTCAGCGATGCCTTCCATATCTGTCGCTCGGGATGCAAACGGTAAAAATAACCCCATTTCTCCACCTGCACGTTGAGGTTGTTCCGGAAATTGAATCTTCTTCGTTTTCTTTATATTATCAATATACATATCAGCCTTAAAGCGTAAAATATCACGAACAAATCCATATTCCTTTCCTTTTGACGGAATTACTTCATATCCACTCGGATCTAACACGACAAGAGGATCTTTTTCAAAGTCAACCCAAGACTTATATGGCTTGTCACAAATACCCACTTCGTATTGATTCCAAGCTTTTGTCAAATCTTCTATTGTTTTATATTGACTTTTTACCCATTTTTTAAAGAGAGCCACATCTGAAATACGTAACTTCGAATCAGGTATATGAGAATACAAATCCTTTACTTTCTCCATTTTGTCCCAATTATCCAAATGTTTCTTTAGAATAGTTTGTTGATAATCCAACATTCGTTGATCCGTCCGTATTTGCTTAATAGGCATATCTACAGATATACCTAATTTATTTAACAAATCAGGAGTGATATCCTCCCATCCACCTTCTCCGTACCAAAAAGGTATTATACCCTCTTCCAAAGCAATCCGAAGCGTTTCCTTCTCCGGCCATTCCGGAGTCGCCATAGTTTGTTTTAGATTCGTAAAACCTAATTTTTTCATTAACCGAAAATGTTCACGCATATCTTGCTCTGTACACCCTGCCCATGGAAGAAAAACCACTCCAAACGGCATCGGAGCTATTTTTCTAATCTTTTGTTGCATTGGACTATCATGCATCTTATCATACAAATCGTGCAAGAACTCATCTTCTTTCACTTGAGACTTGGAATTCTCGCTCAACAAAAACAAACAGCAAACTAAACATACAATCTTATTCATAACAACAAAATTTTAAGTTTATCGAACTTTAATCGGGTAAAAAGTATTATAGGTTGGAGATTTTAAATCTGTCTCTAAAACAGATTTCCCTCCAAATGAATCATTCATTAAATAAACTCGATTGGGTTTAGCATATTCCGCTCCATTTAATTTGTGATAGGTCACATTATTATATACAATATTCCATTTACCTGCAGGTTTATGTTGTCCTGGATCTCCTAACTGAAAACAATGCCAACTATGCCATACAGGAATTATTATTCTATTATTTTCTACCAAATTATACCCATCATCCCCACTATGAAAATTCACGTCTACTTCAAAATCATTATGAATAGCGACACAATATTTACTATTGACGTGAATAGCATAATGGCGAATACGGCGAACTTTCTCATAGCAAGATAATACATATTTTGATCGCATTATATTATAATACCCCATTCCTCCATCACATTTATTATAAGTCCGATCTATATAGTTCCTTCGACAAGTAATATGCTCAGAGCTATCTATCCGTATGGCATCACTACCAGACCATAAAATCTGGCAATTATCAATCCAACAATTACGAGAATTATTTATCCAGACCATTTCAACAAATAAAGTAGTATCTCTGTTTTCACGAACATGAAAAACTCTTTTATCCCATGATTCATATACATGTTGCTTATCAAAAGGTTCAAAATCAGGCGTTACATAACGCACTGTCAGATTTTCTATACCAGCTCTTTCTACGTGGCTCATACAAAGTGCAGCTATAGTCGGTTTACCTGTTTTGAAATGATAACCATGCATATCGACCAATATCTGAACAGACTCTTTATTCTCCCCTCGCAAAATCACATTTGAAGGAATCTGTAATGTTTGCTTCAATAAATAATCTCCGTTTTTTAATAAAACAACTCCCCCTCCTAAACTATGAACCTCCTGAAGAGCATTTTCCCAGTTATCATCAGCTGTCACTACTTTTTTTATTTCAGTCTTTTCTGAAGATGGGATTCCTCCTTCCACACCCGCTTTTGCCCATTCCTTCATCATCGGATAAGCAGAATCATACAAATCTTCCGCAAAATAGGCATTATCACCACCTATTAGTTTTTGTGCACTTATAGGTTCAGAACAAACGAACAAAATCAATAAATAAAATTTCCAATTCATATTAGCTATTCTCCATTATTAATTCTATACACCCAATCCTTTACCAATTATTCAAAAATGTCTTTTCCAGCAAATAAACTTCCATACCTGCAAATAATACAGCAAATAAACCATGAGTATCATCTGTATAGAAAGGCCTATTACAATAATATTCCACATCAGACGAACACATAGTCCCATAACAAATATTGTCGACCGTACCATCCTTATGTATTTGAGTTTTAATAGCTTCCCAAGCTTTTTGAACAATCGGAAAATACTTTTTTTTATCCAGCCACCCATTCCTAATGCCTCTAGCTATAGCCATTGTTATAATAGCTGTTCCTGATACCTCATCTTTTGATTCGGGATAATCCATTACATTATACCAAAAACCTCGATCATTCTGATACTTTATCAACGATTGGACATGTGTCCTATAATGTTTCAAAATAGGCTTATAATATACATTTTCCTTTTCCAAGCTCATTAAAACATCTGTCGTTGCCCATATCCCCCAACCATTAGCTCGCGTCCAATGAGGCAATTTCAATTCAGGTTCACTTGAATACCGAGCGTGCATATACAACTGTACATCCTCATCCCAAACGATCTTATTAAAATCTAATACCTGTTGTGCCGCATCCTCCAAATAAGTCTTGTCTGAAGTATAACGAGCCGCCTGCACCAAAAAAGGAATACCCATAAACATATCATCCACCCAAGTCGTATATTTCTTCGGAGTTAAACGAGTATAAGCCATTGTACCCGGTAAACGTGTCTGCTTTTTACTATATTGGAGCATTTTATTGACAAAAGCAATATAAGCGTCTTGATCTTCCAAAGTCCTCTTACTGTTTAATGCATTAATAAAAGGCAGAGCCGGAGCCAATGTAAAATCAAGCAATGGTGTCTCATATATATGATGATTTGGACAATTAAATGCATTCAATTTTTCAACCTGATAAGCTATAAAAGGAATATTTTTTAAATGATAAGAACAAAAATCATCTGCAAATCTTGCATATTTCATATCCCCTGATATATCCGATAACAATTGCATTGCCCATGCCACTCCACCATTGTGGTAATTCCAATTATAATTTGTTCCCCAAGGAGCCGGATCTATAACATCCCCTAACAATTCAATTCGAGGTAAACACCAAGTGACTTTTCCACAAAGTTCCGAATCATACATCCTCCCCCAATGTCCATCCAACATTTCAAGAAAATCAGTATCATCCTCTCCAAACGGTCCACATAAAAGCCAGGAAGACAATGCTGCAACATTCCGATCAACATGATCAAGACCTTCTAACGTCAACTCGATCCGAGGACATTCATCCGTTAGTACAGCTCCCCGATCCGGCTCCCGTTGGAAATAAAACGCCCAATCTTTTCCGCTGGTATTTAACCGAACCAATAATAGATTCGTTCCTTTTCGAAGGGACAATTTCAATTTATTTCCTAACTCGATACTTCTTTCTTCATGTATTACACCTACTTCTGGTGGGTTTAACCGATTATAAACTTCTTTTCCATTCAACCACATAATACAATGATCATTATGCGTAAATTGAACATCTAACAAATAATCCTCAGATGAAACAATCGTAGTCAATGCATAAGCACAAGCCGAAGAATACGCACCAAAAGTCCGTTCAAAATCAACAAACTTCAAACTCGAAATTTTTTTATCATTATGACTTATCACCAATCGATTTTGAAAGGATGTTGTCCGGACTAATTTATTTCCAATCGAACAAATAACCTCTAATGAGGTACGTGTATCTTCCGAAAATGAAAACATTCGAACTAAAAAAAAGAATAATACAATAAGGTAAATTCTTTTCATGGATATCTTTTAAGTTATTATTACAATTCAATATTAAGTAATATACTTACATATTACTCTACTCTATTTTTTCAAAAAACCTGTAACAAAATTACACGCCCTTCCAAGGACCATTAATCATAAACGCGTATTGATGAATTTTGCAATACATATTTCAAGGTATTGTCTGAAGAAAAAGCCAATGGCATTCGTAAATACCCCCCTTGTAGATTCCTACCCCACAAAACCTTAAAATCAGTCTGTTTTGCCTTTGAATAATTTGGTCTATGTATGCGTGAAGAACCATTTTCGATCCTCTCAGGATGCCGCCACAAAAGAGGTGTGCCCTCATTTTCAGGCCAGTCCACAATAAAATTATCGACTACAAGATTCTTAATATTATCCGCCACTATTGCGGCATGTGCTTCACCAACCCCAGGATGTTTGTCTTTATCAGGGAACTGAGAACTACCAGATTCGGGAACCATTGGGGCAGGATCTTCAACATACGGGTAACGTAGCATAACATCTCTCAAAACAATATTTTCTATAACACACCCTTTTTCTGCAGTCAACAAGATTCGTCCTTCCGTTTCACAAATAAAATTACTAATCACTACATTCCGTATTGATCCAAATCGTTTATTGGAATCCGTTCGATGTGCCATAATAATAATCGGGCGATTAAAAACTAATGGAGCATTCGTATTAGCCGTAATATTTGTTATTGTAATATTATTATAATCAGCATCTTCTTTCACATAAATACCCACTACCCGTGACGATTTATTAATCACACAATTACTAAACGTAACATCAGACATATCCTTAAACGATTCGACACATCCCATTTTCAACCCTACACACAAAGTTTCTATAATACAATTCGTAACCGTAACTCGCCTACAATCCCTGCTATCAGGCGTTGTCTTTAAACATATCGCATCATCACACGTCTTTATATAGCAATCTGAAACAATTACATCATGACATCCCGTGATATCAATTCCATCCGAATTAGGGCTATACAAATTATTCACAATGTTAACAGACTGTATTTTAACAATATCACAATCATGAACATGTAAATTCCATCCTCCTCCCGTTTTAATATTAACATCCCTAATCGTAGAATTTTTACAACGAACAAATTCTATCAACGGACTTACTTTCTGTTCCTTCGGTTTAAGCCAACGAGGAGTAATCATTCTTCCATGATCATCTTTCTCATATTCCTGCACAAAAAACTCACCATTACCATCAATGATTCCACGTCCTTCTATTGAAACATTTTCTTGATCAATTGCACAAATAAGATGATAAGGTTGCCGGTCCCTATTATGCCCCCAAGTCAATTCCTTATAATCTTTTATATCCGGAGAACCTAATAGCTTTGCCTGTTCAGCTAAATACAAAGTGACATTCGATTTAAGAAATATTGTACCCGTCAAATAAATTCCATTCGGGACATAAACAACTCCTCCACCATTTCTTGCAGCTTGATCAATCGCCCTTTGCAAAAATGGTGTATTCAATGTCAAACTATCCCCTTTAGCCCCATAATCCAAAACAGAATAATAGCAATTACTATCTCGTATACAAGAAGAAAAACAGACCATATAACACATCCATATAAACAAAAACTTTTCCATCTCTCAAAAATTACTAAAAAAATTTCACATATCACATACGAGCTAAAGTTTTCAACTCCAACTCCCCTACTGAATATTTAGAAACTCTAAAAGGGACTCCCATATTAAAAGAAGTTTCTTTTTTCAATGAATATCGCAATGAATAATTTCCAAAATAACCATTAAAACAGATCCTCCCTTCCGCATCAGTCATAAGTAATTCTTTCGTATGCCATTCTTTATGAATCAAATCCCTTACCTTATCGAAAACCGGTAGCAAATCATACGAAGGAGAAAGCCCTTCTTTAAATTGCACTCCCATCCCCATGAATCCTCAAAAGAAAAACGCCTCTACACCAGGATGAGCAAAAGCATTTTTCATATATTGAACAACATATTCAGCAATTCTTTCCTGTCTCTCCTTTTGATCCAATTTCAAAAAAGAAGGCCCAAAATCCTCTTCATGTGCCCAAAACTCCGTAATATGTAGAGGTAATCCACATTGAAGCATTTCATCGTACAAAGCCCATTGCTGTTCAGTTGTAACAGCTCCACTATGACCTTGCATACCTATGGCAGAAGGTGGATACCCCATATCTGAAAGCCGTTTTACAACATTCATATAACGCATACGTTGCCTCTGAGCCGTAACCTCCTTTCCATCACTTCCCATCAACCGATTGTACTGGATAGCCGTCACATCATTATCATTTGCTGCCAATTGCATAGGTTCGTTATGGTTCCTCTCCAAACCATAGTCATTAATCAAAAAACAGGCATCAGGATCTTCTTCGCGACAAATTTTCAAAACAAAAGCAATATATTCAGCGATATTTTCCTCTGTTTCCATATAAGGCCACACCCTTTTTTTCAGATTTTTCAATGCCGGTTCCCACAAGAACTCATTAACTGCATCATATAATTTGACTTTCCCTTTATAACGTGAAACAATAGACCGAAGACGAATCTCCAAAAATTTTAATTTCGTTTGATAATCATACTTATCCATCCATTCCGGAATCGCTTTCGGTACAGGCCAAAACAAGGGATGCCCCTTCACAGTCAAACTTTCAGACAAAGCCCACTTTACAGACTCATCAAAACCATCCATATTAAGTTCGCCTTGAAACTCTTCAGTTTTCGCCATATTATTTCTCGGACGTTCCGTCCAATAACAGGTCGTATTTAAAGCATTAAACACTTCAGCAAACAATTTACGACCAATTTTTAACTTTTCTGCACCTCCACTTCCTAAACGAAACAATGGATCCATATGCTTATTGCACTCGCCAAACAAAAAAGTATGACTGAGTTGCTCGACTTCTACTGTCGTATGCTTCAAAGGTTTTCCCGTCACATCCAAAAGTCTTATTGAGACATTACGAGTCCGGTTATCCTGAATTCGTCCACGAGTTTCCTCATTCACCTGAACACCTAGTCTATTCAAAGCATATGACGCTATAGACTTAGAACTTAAAACTCCTGTAGTTCCAATGACAGATGCACTTTTTATAAAATTTCTCCGATCCACATCATACTAATATAATAGTGTGTTAAACATACGTCTACCGTGAAAATTATATGCGCATATATTTAACACACTGAGATTGTTTACAATATTATTTTATCGATATATCCAAATTAGGATTCAAATCATACTCTTTTTGTGGTAATTGCCAACGCAAATTCTCTGAATTATAAGGAATAGAACCAGAGTCTCGATCACCATTCGGTATATTTATCTTCAATGCCTGCAAATAAAACAGACGATCTGCTTCACCTGCCAATTCTTTCCAGCGTTCAATATGAATATCTTCTGCCGTTAATACAGACGCATCAACTGGAACATAATCGCTACTTCCCCCCCAAGCTCTTTTTCGGATTACATTAATATCAGCTGCTGCTCCATTTTTATCTCCTTTATTGAAACGAATAATAGCACGTGTTAAATAAAATTCAGCCAACCTCATCATAGGTACAGCGCCAATACCTTTTCCTGTAGAAGATACATCTAAAGAAGTTCGATAGTATTTATTAACCCAAAAATATTTGCCATTAATACCTAAAACATAAGGATCATCTCCTTCATTATATTTATATATCTGTTGAAACCTTTTATCATTCAACGCTTTCAAAGTCGGAGTCGTATCCTGCACATTCATCCATTCTGCTTGTTTAAGTAAAGAATAACTTAAAGCCATACAGCGATGATCATGAACCTTTAACGATCCACTTGTCGAATTTGCAAAATTAAAAACCATAAAACGACGTAAAACATTCCAATCACTTGATTTGTCACCTAGCCCATTCATATACTCTGTATTTCCTTGAGCAAAATGCCATATAACTTCCTTAGCTCCAAAACAATTCCAACCTTTATCCCAAGCCGCAATGGGATCCTGTGATAAATCATATAATCCACCATTATTATCAATAATTTGGTTACACTCTTCTTCTGCTAAATCAAACTCTCCCATTTGAAAATACACTCTGGCCAATAATCCTATAGCAGCAAACTTCCCAACATGTCCTGGATGCCGTGGCTTTTCAGGAAGATCGGATTTCGCCTTCTTTAAATCAGATATAATTTGACCATATATTTCTTGAACAGAAGATGGAGAGATATATGCCTCAGATAAACCAGCAATCGGTTCCGTTATAAAAGGCAACTTCTTCATGCCATTATCTCCCCCCTTCTCATATGGAGGACAAAAAACACGAACAAGATTAAAATAGGCATAAGCCCTAATGAAATAGAACTCACCACAAATTTCCGGTAAATCTTCAGCTCCCTCCAAACGATCAAATTTACCTGTAGCAACTTCACTCAACCATTGATTTGCACCTCCAATCATCCCATAAGCTGGATTGTACAAATTATTCAACAAAGAATTTTCACCTTCATTTATTCTTCCATAAAGAGATATAGCATCTGGTACATTAGCTCCCCCTTCCACTGAACGTACTTCATCAGAGGTACACGCCACATATACTGTTAAATTATCTGGAACACCTACATTCCCACTTAAACCACTCATATAATAATACGCACCAGCAGCAGCTCGTTCTAAATCTTCAACTGTACTAACAGGAGGATTTACTGGATATTCAAGTTCAAAGTAATTCTGACAGCTCAAACATAATCCTCCAGATATATATAATAATAAATGTTTTATTTTCATGATATAATTAATTTAAAAAGTAATACTTGCTCCAATATTCCAAACACGAGTTGAAGGTAATGTATTTCCATATATACCTTGCCCCAAATTTCGAGAGACACTCGAACCGTCCACATTCGCAGCTTCAACATCCCAGCCCTTATATCCAGTTATAGTAAACAAATTATTCCCTGATATGTAAATACGCAGTCCTTTTAATTTAATCTTATCCAACATTGATACAGGAACATTATATGCTAATTGGAGAGTTCTCAAACGGAGATAATCTCCTTTATACAAATGAGCATCTGTATCCTGCGTTGAGTACGCATAAGAATTGTTAGGAGTTCCATCTGCATTGAATTGAGCTTTACCGCTATCATCAATATTTGATTTATTATTCCACATTAAAATGGGATACTGTGCATTGCAACCCGGATTTGTCCAAGTATTATTAATAATTTTATCACGCAACACTTTTGAGCCATTCCCAACAGATAAATTAGCCCATTCTGTATTCCAATAAATATAATTCCCTCCTTGATATGAAAAAACAAAAGACAGTTCAAAATCTTTATATGACATAGTAGAATTCAATCCACCAAAAAAAGTAGGTAATGCCGTCTGATTTTCATGTATCATCTTATGATTTTTTATATTATTATCTGTTGCCGGAATAATATTACCTGTTTTAACAGTTTTCCCCGTTTCAGTATAGTAATCACGATCAATTTCATAAATCATAGGAAGTCCGGTTTTATCATCCACCCCTGCATACTCTGCTAAGTAAAATGCAGCCAACCGTCCACCTTTCTTATTATAAGTCTGACCATTTATCAAGCCAGACTTAACGTCTATCGCATCTGTTAACTTCATTACTTTATTCCGATTCGTAGTCAAATTAACTCCTAAACGCCATTGAAAATTCTTAGTATTTATCAACGTAGCATCAATATTAAATTCAAAACCATGATTTCTCATATCACCAACATTTGCCCAAACACTTGATGAATTGAACAATCCAGTAGAGATTGGAACTGGGACATCAAACAACAAATCTTTTACATCCTGTATATAATACCCTATTGATCCATTAATTCTATTTTCTAAAAGCCCATAATCAATGCCTATATCATAAGCGTTTGTAGTTTCCCAAGTCAAATCCGTAGAACCTAGTTTACTAACATTTACAGTTTTCCCGAGTTCTCCATAGCCCGGCCAATCTAATTTTGTTGTATATGTTGCATTTGCATCAATGTTCTGGTTTCCTGTTTGACCTGCACTAACTCGCAATTTTAACATATTGAACAACTCCTGATTGTTTAAAAATTCTTCTTCTGTTAAAATCCATCCTAAAGAACCTGCTAAAAAAGCACTCCAACGGTTTTCCGGTCTAAAAATAGAAACACCATCACGTCTGAAACTTGCTCCAATCATATATTTATCCCTCAACATATAATTAACACGAGCAAAATATGAAAGTATATAACGCTCTCCTCCAAACCCGGCAGAAGGATAACGAGTCACAATTGTAGGAGCACCAAAATCCATATTTAAACCTGTATTATTCTCTCCATATAAATTTGCATTTCTTGAAGTCATTTGTTGTCCTTCAATACCTAAAACAGCATTTACACTATGAACTTCTTTAAACTTTCGATTATAATTTATCAAAAAATTAGAATTAAAATTTCTTTGTGTTATTGGATGTGCTTCCACATAATTGACCCCTGCCAAACGCAACTCCCTTGATACATAAAAATTAGTTAAGCCATGGTTGATATCAACAGAGGCTTCCCCTCGCAAAGACAATCCTTTCAAAAAAGGAAAAGTGTATTCTGCATATGCAGAACCTAGTAACTTATAATTTTCCCTATAATCTTTATAGTATTGCTTGTCTATAGTTGCTAACAAATTGTATCCGGAAAGAGGATTAAAATAATTTCCAGCATTATCATAAATCGGCATAATCGGTAGTGCTTCTGCACCTAAAGACGAAAAACCTCCATTTGCAACCCCCATATTGCCACTAGGAGATCCTCCATTAGGAACTTTATTTGTAGAAGAATAACTCAAATTAATTTTAACACCCAATTTCAAATTTTCTATTGGTTCATAATTGGCATTTGTCCTAAAAGAAAAGCGATTATAATCACTATTTTTTAATACAGTCTCTTCAGTTCTATAATTAGCAGATATATATAAATCCCCTTTATCAAATCCTCTTGATGTCGATAAATTCATTTCATGAAAACGCCCAGTCCTAACTATTTGATCATACCAATTTGTATTTGCAATCATATTCTGATTAAATGTAAAATTAGGATCAGAAACGGCATTTGAAAATATAGGCAACTTCATTAAATCAACATCTGCCATATTTTCAAAACCGGCATTTTTTCTTCCTAAATTTACTTGTTCAATCCAATTATTCGAATTCATAAATCCTATATCATTATAATTTCTATACAGTTCTGTTACACCAAAATTATAATCAAAAGATAATCGACCAGATCCTTTCGCGCCTGTTTTTGTCGTGACCAATATAACACCATTCGAACCACGTGAACCATAAATAGCAGTAGCTGCCGCATCTTTCAAAACTTCAAAAGAAGCAATATCATTTGGGTTAATCATACTTAACGGATTTGAGCCATTAAATCCATTTGTCGGATTAAGAATTGGGATACCGTCAATAACCCACAAAGGTTCCGTTTCACTAAATATAGAACTTGTTCCACGGACCATCACTCGCACAGGTGCATCCGGAGCACCACTTGATTGAGCTACTTGTAAACCGGTTCCTCCACCTTGCAGCATTGCATCTAAGCTCAGCCCTTTCATCTTTGCTAAATCATCTCCTTTTATAGAAGTTATAGCACCAGTATTCTCGCGCTTAGTTGAAGTTCCATAACCAATCACAACCACTTCTTCTAGTGCTTCAGAATCCTCTATTAACGTAATCGAAAAAAACTTTTTATCGTTAATTGGGATTTCTTGAGTCACATAACCGATGAAGCTAACAACCAATACTTTCCCTTCAATCGGAGTATTCAACTCAAAGTTTCCATCTAAATCACTAATAACACCAACTGTTGTCCCTTTAACTACTACATTTGCTCCGGCAACTGAAGCCCCACCCTTGTCTACTATACGTCCTGAAATCTTTCCTGATTGCAGGACAGTGTTTTTCACTCCAATTAATCCTCCTTCACCTTGCATCGATTCCGCCAATACAATCGAAGAAGAACATAATAACAATACTACAAATGGATATATAAATAATCCATTTCTGTTCTTACTTTTTTTCATAAACTACATAATATTAATGTTAACAATAACTTTTGCAAAGAAAGACACTTTACAAACATTCAAAATGCATTATTCTTTCAAAAGCATGGATTTTATTTACAAGTTCCAAACAGCACTACTGCTATTCAGTTATTTACTTGTAATTTATTCATTTCTGCAAGATTCATACCTCCTTTTGAAAAAATATAACAAATAAAACAAAATCCAAATTCTGATTTTTGTATAAAACTTTATTTACAAACAATATGAAACAGAACTTTATTATTTATTACGTCAATCTGTTGTTCATCTTTATGGGATGTCAGTCTATTGAAAAGAAGATTACATTTATTGATGGAGCAACGAGAGGAAACTCACATTTTATACATGTTGGAAAAAGCACACAAGGACAATGGTGGCTTATAGATTCTAATGGAAGACCTTTCTTCTACAAAGGAGTTTGTGCTATTAACAGAGCTGGTACAGCTGGTGGTCGACGAGCCAAACCAGGGAAATATGCAATAACTATAGATAAAAAATACAATTATCAACAAGCTCCCGATAGCTTTGTAAATAGTTCCATCACTTATTTAAAAAAATTAAGATTCAACGCTTTAGGAGCCTGGACTACTGAGGAATTTTACAACAAGGGAATCTTTTTTACCGAAATACTGGAATTTTTCTATGAAGGACCTTATTTCAATGCTACCAAATTACCTGATATTTTTAGTTCCGAATGGGAATATGCTATTGATAAAAAAGCACGAGCTTTATGTTCCCCTTTGCGTGAATCCAAAGACTTAGTCGGATACTTTACCGACAATGAAATCGGATTTGGCAATATCAATACCTCCGAATTTGATCTTGGATTTAAAGCAGGAGATTTCAAACCAACACTGCTTCGGCAATTATTAGAATTGCCAGAAGAAAAAGAAGCCTTTCAAGCCGCAGCCAAGTTTGTAATAGAAAGACATGGAAATAATTTCAAGGAATTGTCCAATAATTGGGGTTTAGATATTCCTAACTGGGACAGTTTTCGTTCTTGGAGTAAGAAGAAACTGCCAATACAAGGAGAAGCTTATAAAAAAGACACAGAAGCATTTGTCGGATATTATGCCTCTTGTTACTTCAAAAAAGCAAACAAAGCCATAAAGCGCTACGATCCGAACCACTTAATTCTCGGCTGCCGTTTCGGAGCTCCCCCACCAAAAGAAATTTTATCTGCCATCATTCCCTGGACAGATGTTATCTCTGTCAATAATTACCAACCTATATTATATGAGCGTTACGACTCCATTTATAAACAGTCTGAAATACCTTTCTTAATCGGAGAATTCAGTTGGAATACTCCTTTATATAAAGAAGTTTTATTTCCAAGCGAAAAAACCAGCCAAATGGATATGAAGGAACGTATGTTCAAACGTGGAGAAACAACGCTCAAGAGAGCTGCTTTACAAGATGGTTTTGTCGGCTATACTTGGTACAGGTGGGTACAGCATAAAGCTGTAGAACCTAAATTCAGTGACGGTATCGTTGACTATGAAGACAATCCAAGCATACACAATGATATGCTGAAAAATATCAATAAGGACATGGAAACTTTACGAATTAAATATGCAAACGGAAAATGGAAACAAGCAGAAATCAACAATGGTGAGATGACATTCTTTTTTAACAAATTACGAAAAAACTGGGATCATTATGTCAGAGTCGAATTTAAAAATGGTAAACCGATAAAAGATAATTTCGGATGGAAGACTCATCTTATGATTTTAGACTTCAAATCAGATTCTGATGGAGTGTTCATGAAATTCAAAATCAATTTCAATCAAGGAAATACATCTAATGATGTTCCCGAAAGTTCCGGAACATATGAAATCAGAATGATTAGAAACAACGAAATTTTTACAGGGGAATTAATAGGTCAATATGAAGGAGAAAAAATTAAAGGAAATGTAAAAGCCTATTATTTTCCACAGCTAGAAATCTCTGATACAATACAATAGTCAAAAACGAGACTATCCACAATTTTATGTAAACTCAAAACTACAGGAATCGAATGTAGTCAAAACTGATTAAAAAATCAGTCACCAGTTCCAGACACTGTCCATAAAATTCCTTCCTCCTTTCACTAAGTTCAATTGGACAGGAGGAAGGATATTAAAGCAATATTCAAAACCCCGATAATTGTTTTCGGATAACAGGCTTCAACTATTCGCTGCAACGCAAAAGATATTGCAATTAACATTCAATCTCCAAATCAAAAACGGAAAAACAATCTCCCATGAACATTGTTTTCAATACCATATCCTCGTACACGATGAGGTTGCGACTGAGGTCCAAAATTTTCCGCACTTCCAAATTTGGTTCCTACTGCCGGTATCGCATTCATAAACGAGATATTTCCTTTAGGATATTCTGCTAATGTATAATTGCGCTTTGGATCATACAGTTTTTGCTTTTCCGGAGTAAACAAATGCAAAAAAACATCTTCTCTACCAGCATAAACCTCAAATGGAGTAGAACTGTTCAATTTCATTCCGTAAAATAGCGAATAGTATCCTTTAAATTCCGGATAATCCCAATTTTCCCCTGTCACTGTATTGTTGTATTTTTTATCCCAAATACTCAACAAACCTCCTTTCATCCGGTTATTATAAACTCGATAAGGGCCTTTTGACAATAATATCGCGCCACAAACCTCTCTCTCAGGATAATCAAATGTTATACCCGCCATTCGAACCATATCTTGAGGTTTGTAATTATAAACCAGCTCAAGAACTCCCGAAGAATGTAGTTTCCAAGTAAAAGTATATATAATACCCTTAGCTCCTTTCATACAATAAGTCGCTGTCAACTGAGCGATTCCATCTATTGTTTTACAAACAACCGAATCACAAATCAATTGCTGATCAGTAACCAAAACAGGACCATTCTGTAACGGAATATCCTTTCCTTTTGTACAAACAGAACGAAGCATACCATTCTGTTTATCGAATTGTAATTCTATATCAGGATGTTGAAAATTCCAATACTCACTACTTTCTTTTACAACAGGCGACAATTCATTATCTTTGGGTAACAGACGTTCTGCCACACGCTCCGGAGAACCGATCTCATAACTCCAAGTAAACAACTCCTGTTCATTCTTATCTTTTATTGTTATGTAAAGAAAATCATACGCACTCCAATCAATGGGTAAATCCAATTGCAAACACCCCTTATTTCCAGGAGAAATCGTCGGAGCTTTTATTACTCCATCTATCGATTGCATTTTCTTATCTGAAAGAGAAACAACTTTTGCAAAACGATAGGTATAACGACAAGCATCCGAATTCGTAAACGAATATCGATTTTCCACTTCAATACGACCATCCCAATCTGGTGTTATATATTTTGGAAACAAATGAATCGGAGACCAAATCTCTTTTATCGTATAAAAGCTCCCCTCTTTCTGACGAAGAGGCCCCAAGATACCATCTGCACCATGATCTTTATCTGTATCATAAATATTACCTTTATCCGACCGAACTACTGCTTGATCGGCGAAATCCCACAAAAACATTCCTGCAGATAATGGATGAGAAAGCATCAAATTCCAATAATCATCCAGACCAGCACCATGTCCACCATCATATAATCCATGCAATATTTCCGTAGGCATGAATATATCACGTCCGTGAAACATATTTCCTATCCCTGAATTATATTTGATGTAATGGACCGTATTGATATGATCGAAAAAAGCCCACGGATGCAACACTGCTCGCTTTTGCGGGTCATACTGTTTAAATAAAGGGTCCAAGTCAAAATTAAAACCTCCTTCGTTCCCATTTGCCCAAAAAACAATTGAAGGACGATTCAAATCTCGTTTCAACATTTCTTCAACCAAAATGGCACCTATCTCCGTATCGTAAGGAGGATATTGCCAAGCACATAATTCATCAATCACATACAATCCCAAAGAATCACAAACTTCCAAAAAATGTTTATCCGGTGGATAATGCGACATACGAACAGCATTCATATTCATTTCCTTCATCAGCTTTACATCATTAATACTCAAAGACTTGGAAGTAGTCCGACCAGTTGTCGGATAATGAGAATGACGATTTACCCCTTTAAAACGCATTTTTATCCCATTTATATAAACTCCATCATGAGGTTTTACCTCAACTGTCCGAAAACCAATTCGATCTGTGATGGTATGCAAGATTTTTCCTTTTCGCTTCAACGATATCTCTGCAATATATAACTGAGGATCTTCCGCTGACCACGGGTTTACACCGTCTATTTTTCCTGTCACACTAATCCTGCCAGTTTTTTCTTTTTGTGAATTTGAATATAATCGCCCAATACTTTTTCCAAAAACATCTTTTATCTCAATTTCAGCATTCACACCTGAAAGCTTCTTATCAAAAAAAACATCCACACTCAATTCCCCTTGATGTTTCGCATCAATCGCTGTATACTCAATAAAATCAGAAGGAACAGCCTCTAAATATACCGGCCGAAAAATTCCTCCGAAAACCCAAAAATCACATTGACGTTCTGCTTCATTTACACTCTTATTAGAAGATGTCTTATCAACCTTTACTTCCAACAAATTTTCTTTTCCGACATGGACATATGAAGTTATTTCTCTTTTAAAACGATAAAAAGCACCTTGATGGGGTGGCCCAGCTAATCTACCATTTATCTTGATTTCTGTATCTGTCATTGAACCTTCAAATACAATAAATATCCGCTTTTTCTTCCATCCATCAGGTACTTTAAACTTTGTTTTATATAAACCTGATTCATCCGTTTCTTGGCTAAAATGACCATATTTGAAAGTACCATACCCTTCCATTTCCCAACAAGAAGGAACTTTAATTTTGCCCCATTTTCCACTATTCCTACCTCCTGTACAGAAAAAATCCCATTCTATAGCGTCATCACTTCCTGCCCCTGACAGATAAAGTAGCTCTGTTTTCTCTGCATGCACAATAATTGTGAAAAAACAACATAATAACAATAAAACAATCGTTCTCTTTTTCATGGTTTACAAAAATATATACAGTTTTCAATAATACTATCTACATATCACTCCATAGAATGCCATTCATACATTTTTAATGAAGCTTGATTTATCACCTGTATCATATGTTTATACGGCTGATCCGTAACATCTATCAATCCTACAGTCTGACATTCACCATTACCCACTCGACCAGTCAATTGCTGATCAACAAACTGATACCAGTGACATCCTAAAGAAAAATTCATTTTAGCCCAACGTTCTACATAATTTAAATAATAAGATTGCCTTTCCTTCTCCGGTAAAGATTTATAATTTGGTGGATATTGTCGGTTACTGTAAAGAGGAACATGATGTTCACCAATCAATATAGGTTTCCCTGAAATTTTATGCCAATTTTGTATCTCTTCTTCTATAAACGTATAAACATTTACCGTAATTATATCCGTATATTTTGCAGCTGTTTTTATAATATGTACCGGTTTTAACTGACGAGTAAACCGACATCCCATATATAAATGATTTGGATCATATTTCTTCAAACTTGTCGAAACTGTCTTAAAGTAAATATCTGCAAAAGACTCTTCAAACAATTTCACATCATCTTTCAACTTAATAAACTGCCTCTCATCTGTTAATCCTTCAATATCCTTCCAAGATGTAAAAGTCGTTTCATTTTTTCTGTTCAAATTCTCAATCGTTTTATATTTATCCTTGATTTGTTTCAACCAAACTTTTCTAGAATATGTACCCAAAGGCAAATTTTTCAATATATTAGAAAATTCTCCCTTTCCCCATTCTTGTTCATTATCAACAAAATACCCTAACAACAAAGGTTTTTTCTTATACAAGACAGCTTGACTTAAGATCGAATCAACCGCTTTCTGCCACCCTGGATTAAAATAATCACAAAAACCACCCGAATAATAATAAGGAGATATTTTTGTATCAAAACTTTTTGTAAATGGAATTTTTGAAACTAGTAGCAAAGAATCTTCACTCCAATTGCCAATTGTATTAATTCCCCATTTAGAAAGTCGATTAAATACATTTTCTCGCCAATCTTGAATTGTCGGATATTTTCTTAATAAATTCAAATAATAAAAACTGATTAAACTGTCTTTTTCCCATGCTGTTCGATATCCCCCATCAATTTCTGGCAAATAATCATATAAAAAAGCACGTCCTTTTACAGGAGTCACATCTGCCCCTTCATTTTTTGGACGAACTCCAGTAACTCCCAAAGACCAAAATAAATTACCATCAGGAGTTACGAACCACCATTTATCACCAATCTTATCATATCTGAAAAAGCCTGTAGCCTTTAATCCGTAACTTTTCATACCTCCCAACCGATCCCGTTCCTTAATTTCCTCCAACAAAACATCATTTTCCTTATCAAAGGATCGTAGAAGATCTTGATCTGTTTTTACTTTTCCATCCCAATTACTATACTTTCTCTGCCCATATTTATCCACTATAGAATCTAATTTCTTTGCCTTTCTATAAACAAGTAATATCTTTTTTAAACGGATCCGATCTCCCAACAAAGCCCCTACCATCCTAATTATCAGACAAGAAGGACTAAAAGGTTTTTCTATTGACGCAATTAAAGGCAATTCTATTAAAGGATAATTTAAACATATCGCCTTCCGGGCTAAAATGGTATCTCTTCTTGAACCATCAAGCCATCTTCCTTTAATTCCAAATTCAATACAAATATCATGCTCATTCATATTTTCTATCTCAAAATTTAAATAATCGAAATCACGCCAATCTTCCGGTAATTGAATCGTCCTTGGAGCTAAACACAATTCAACAATGCTATCCTTTGCAATAATATCTATTTGTTTTTCTACAGGTGACAAATCTACATGGACAAACAATCGATCTTGCTGTTTTTGCTGTTCTCCCCCAAAAGTTCCTATTGACAATAATTCACCTGTTTTTTCATCAAATAAAGATTCCAAACTAGCGACTTTCTCTTCGTCTCTACAAGAAAAACTTCCTATAATAAGAACTATACACAATAACCATTTTTTCATAACAAAATTTTCTATAGATCCATAAATATATCAATCGTAAATACTATCATCTATTTCTCGCGTATATATTAACGTTTTACATATATCATTCAAAATACGACCTCTTACACGATGTAACTCTAACTTTTTTATCTTCTCCAAATAATAAGTATATCTCCAATTAGGTTCACTTTTCTTCCCATCCCATGTAATATTCATATTCGACAAAGAAAGATATTCAACATTAGAAAACTTAAAACCATCCGTTGCCCTTTTATCAGGTAAACACTCTGGGAACATTTTTAAATCCACATTATTAAGCACAATCTTCCCAAGAGGATAATCCGAAGAAAATCCTTCAATAATAGACGTTCCTTCACCACTACCGGAAATGCCATCAAAACGCACATTGTCTATTTTCCCTATTTTAGAGTTTTCATTACGTTTTTTTACAACAATCCAAATAGGGTCTCCATTCCCCCACCAATTAAAATGTTTTCTTTTTGTTTCCAACTGAATATTTGAAAATGAAACATATTCAACCGTAGCTCCGTCTCTCACAACAATACTTAATCCTCGATTTGTATCCCGTATAATACAATTGGCAAAAGAAATATAGCGAAAATCAGCATACGTTTCAGTCCCAATTTTCAAAGCTGAAGAAGTGCTAGTCAAAAGACAATTTGAAACAGTTATATTTTCACAAGATTCAGCATGTCCCTCCTTCAAGGTCGTTTTAAGAACAATTGCATCGTCTCCTGTTTTAATTATGCAGTCAGAAATACAAACATCTTTACAACCATCTATATCAATTCCATCCGCATTTACCCCGGAAACAAGACTGGAATAAATACGACATCCTCGAATATTTATCTTCTCTGACCATTGTAAATGAAGCGTCCAACCGGATGACTCCCAAAAAGTAACATCTTCTATCAAAATATTCGAACTGTTTTTAATGAAAAGCATACAAGTCGATGGCTCTACCTTATAAAACTGTTTCATTTCAACTCCTGATTTACGGGCGATTACGGTCTCTTCCTCAATAAAAGGATCCAAGTGTTTTAACGGCAGATATTCTCGCTCTGCCTGGACATCTATTGTTCCTTTACCACGTATCGAAACATTTTGAACCCGATCCGCATAAATCAGCACTGGTGAAGATGGCAAATTTTCAAAACCAGCAGTTTCAGATATTTGCTTACTTTGTCTATAGTCTTCTTTATTGCGACTTCCCCATATTGTTGCACCAGCTTCCAACCATAAAGTGACATTTGATTTTAAAACCAACGTTCCACACAAATAATCTCCCGGAGGAAAGAAAACTGTTCCTCCTCCCATTTTATTGCATTTATCTATTACTTGTTGAACAGAATTTGTCACATTTTCGGATCGCTCTCCCTTAACTCCATAATCCTTCAAACTAAACCAAGAACTCCCATATACTGGAGAAAAAACAAGAATAGATAGAACTAGTACTATAAAAACTTTGTGTTTCATAAATTCGCTAAATTTTAAACACGAAAGTAAAATAAAGCTTGCTTCTTCTAATAGATTATTTTTTCAAATTACTGGACTAAAGTTTCAAACAAAAGCCTTTTACACACAAAATATCTTTTAAACAAGAATATACATACCTACCAGCAAAAAAACTACAATACCTAACAATCTTTCTGCATTTTCTTATATTGAAGAGGAGACATTCCGGTCTCTTTCTTAAAAACCTTACTAAAATAAAATGGATCCGAAAAGCCTAATTTATAAGCGATTTCCGAAACATTATTTTCAGAAGTAAGTAATAACGAAATCGCCTTTTGTACCCTTACTTTACGAATAACATCTGAAACAGAAAGTCCACATACTGCTTTTAACTTCCGATACAGCTGCATTTTACTCACACTAAGGTTTATTTCAATATATTCGGAACTCAAATCCTCTTTTTCCAAATTAGCATCAATAAAATCAATCACTCGTCTAAGAAACGGATCAGACAACTCAAATATGTCATTTTCTACTTTTGAATTTGGTTTATTTTTTAAGTCTACAAGATTAGATTCCTCTAAAACTCCTTGACGAAGCTCTTTTGCCAACAACCGACTCCGATCATTCAGCAAATTATTAATCTTCGCCAACAACACATCTTCCTGAAATGGCTTCATTATATAATCCCAAGCTCCTATATTCAAACCTTCTCTAACATCTTCCAAAGAAGACTTGGCTGTTAAGAATAAAACTGGAATATGATTTGTCAACACATTATTTTTTAAATTCCGTACAAATTCAAAACCATCCATTTCCGGCATCATTACATCCGAAATAATAATATCAGGTAACTCATTCTCTGCCAGGCTCAAAGCCTGTCGACCATCTTCAGCAAACAACAACATAAAATGTCCATCCAATATTGTTTCAAGAAGATATCTCATATTTGGATTATCGTCAACCAATAAAATCTTATTTTCTAATATAGGATCTTCTTCTCTATCTGAATTTTGAGATTCATTCTTATTGTCATACAAAGCAAAAAAAGGTACAATTGGATGAGATATTGATATTTCTTCTTGCACCATCTGAACATCCTCGAAATGAGCATGTCCTTTTTTCAATCTAAAAAAGAATGTTGATCCTTTTCCCAATACGCTATGAACCTCAACTTTACTTCCATGCATCTCCACATATCTTTTCACAATGGACAAACCAACACCAGTTCCTGATGTATAATGATCCAAAATCGAGCCTGCAGAATGATGCACTTGATAAAAATCTTGAAATACTTTCCGCTGTTCTTCCGGATGAATGCCAATTCCGGTATCAGCAACTTTAATTTCCACCTCCGTTTCTAAATCTGAAACAAAGACAGTTACTTCTCCATGTTCATTTGTAAATTTTAACGCATTACTAATCAAATTGAACAAAGACTTCTGCATTAATTGCCAATCAAACCACAAATCAATCTTAGATGAATTACAAACAAATGTAAGTTTTATGTTTTTCTGTAAAGAATAAGAATGAAAAGCATCTGTCACCTGCCGAACAAAAGCAACAATATCATATTTCGAAACACTTAAAGCTTTCTCTTCAACTTCCATTTTCCGAAAATCAAGAAACTGATTTATTAACGTTAATAAATAAGAAGCATTATTTTTAACCAATTGCAACTGAGAACGAAGAGAATCTTTCAATTCTTCAACATTCAAAATATGTTCAATTGGTGAAATAATCAATGTCAATGGTGTACGAATATCATGAGAAATATTTGTAAAAAAACGTATTTTCAAATTATTAACTTCTACTTCTTTTTCATATCGAATTTGCTTTATTTTCAATTCCTGTTCCAAACGATCTCTTGACAAAATAAATCGTACAACAATAGCCAATATAAAAACAGTAATAACCACATACGACAAATAAGCCCACCAAGTCTTCCAAAAAGGAGGGGTTACCAACAAATTCAAATGACGTTCTTGACTCCAAATACCATTTGAATTCTTTGACTTTACACGAAAAACATATTTACCCGGATAAAGATTCATATAAGTAGCATAATTATTCGGATTATAAGTATAATTCCAGTTTTTATCTAATCCATCTAACCGATAGGCATATCTCATTTTACCACTATAATTAAGATAAGGAGAAGAGAATTCTATTGATAAAACATTTTGTTTATAATTTAACTCTATGTTATCTAAAAACTTTATTTGCTTTTTCAAGACAACTTCCCCATTTACACATTCTCCTGGACGTACATCATTATTCGATATTTTCAAACCTGTAATTACTGGCTTCGCTGAATGCTTATGAATAGGAACATCTACTAAATCGAAATACATCACACCATTAGATGATCCAACATATATTTTTTGACTTTCGGAAACATAGATTCCCCCCGTACTAATACTATTTGATATTAAACCCTCTGTTATCGTATAATTACATATATGATATGATGTATCAGAATCAAATGAAACACGAGAAAGCCCCCCCATCGTTCCTAACCAAATATCATGGTTAGCATCTTCTCCTATAGCGGTAAGTTCGTCAGATACAAGGCCTGTTTTAGTAGAAAAAAAATATTTATACTCCAAGTTTTGATCCAAAACAAATCCTCCAAACCAAGACAACACCCATAAATATCCTCTAGAATCTTGATAGACGCAATTAATAAAATCAGACACATAATTATCTGTTATATCCTCAAAACGAATATTTTTTATCTTACCAGATAGAGGGTTATAAATATCAATTCCAGTTCTTAATGTAGCAAAACAAAAAGCACCATTTTCCAATTGAATTATATCCTTTATATAATTACTTGATAAATTCGAATTATCGACATCCATATGACATTTTAACAAATGGGAATTTATATCCACTTCATATATTCCATTTCCAAATGTACCAAGCCAAATGGAATTTCCCCGATCTGCAAAAACAGATAAAATATCAAGGCTTCCTTCATTTTTATATGGGAAAGATAAAAATGAAAAAACTTGTTTTTTTGAATCAAAAAAAATCAGTTCTTGCTTTTTCCCAATCCACATATTTCCTCTATGATCTTTAGCTATATCTCGTATATTCAATAATTTTTTTTCTACTCCTTGATCTAATACAGAATAATAACTTTCGAACTCATCATTTTTCTTATTAAAAACACTTACACCATCATATGTTGTTATCCAAAGATTAGCGGAGTCATCTTCCAACAGTGCCGTTACTATATTTGAAATCAGACCATCATCCGATAAATACGCACCAAACTTATTTGTATTAAATATACATTTATTTAAACCATCCTGAGTTCCAATCCAAATATTTCCACAATCATCTTGATAGAACACTTTGATCGTATTATTACTAACTGAAAACGTACTATTAGGATTATAATATAACGACATTATAGTGTTTTTTTCTTTATCATATAATAAAACACCATCACCTCGAGTTCCAATCCACAGGAAGCTTTCCGTATCCAAATAACAAGTCTTATTGTATTTATCCCAATCCAAAGATGATGAATAATCCTGTACTTCAAAACTCTCATTGCCTTGACAAGATATTTTATAAGATCGATTATTTGTCATTACCAATCCTAATTCAAAATCAATTCCTATAACAGGATTATTCTCAAACATATTATAACGATAAATTTCGCCTGTCGATATTATATACTTATCAATTTCACCTATACTACAAACCCATAAGATTTGGCGCCCCTCATCAAAAAAAACTTTTCCAATCCCATCAACAGGCAAGTCTATCTTAATAATCTTTTCCTTATCCCTATTAAAACAAAAGAAACCCATTTCTGGAGTTCCAATCCACAAATTACCATCTTTATCTTCTATGATCCCACCCGAATTTGCAGTATGAGTATTCTTCTTAAATGTAGCATATGGGTAACGAATAAAAGTATCTGTTTCCTCTTCATATTTACACAAAAACATTGGGACTAATACCCATAAAACTCCCTGACTATCCACAAATAAACATTGAATATTATTATCTGCTATTGATAAAGAGTCTTTCGGATTATAAAAATATTGAGTAACCTTATTTCCATCATATTTATTTAGACCATGAGACGTTCCAATCCACATAAATCCTGTTGTATCCTGCACAATACAATTAATAACATTATTTGACAACTGGATTTTTTCAGAAAAATTCTCAATATAAAAACGAGAAAATGTTTCTGAAATATTTTCAGAAATAATATCCTCTACAAAAAGCGCTAGTAAAATCAGAAATATACATCTCCGAAAAACAATAGATTTCAAATAAAAATTACAACAAAACATTACTAACTATAATAAATTACGTTTTTTCATTGTTGGTTCATATCAAGCATTCTTAAGAGTATACCCTCCCCTAATAATTCTTCTAAACCAACTTAATCATATTTTTCGCTTTCTTCTTTCTGTTGTAATCCCTCTCTTACCCCTTCCTTAACTTCTCGATATTTTTTCTCCTATAAACAGGAGTACTTAAGGTTGGACAAAGTTGTCAGAACCAGAAAAGATTATCACGACCTCACAATTGACTGCAACAAAAATATTGAAAAAAACTAAGACACCTATTTTTTTGGTGAAAAAATAGTATTTCCTACCATTTTAATTTATCTCAGACCATTTTCCTAACATGGACTTTATCTATTTTTCATTTCAGGCTAAAATCGATACGATCCCGTAGGCCCTTCCCAAAATCATTGATTTTGCGGAAAGCTCCAGAACAAGGTATAAAACGTCCGTGAAGAGACGTAAAAAACCTCGAAAAAACAATTTTAAAGCTTAAAAGCCATATTGAAAAGATTGTTTTACGGTTGCCTTTTTAACTGCATTTTCATCCTTTTGCACGTCCCCTCCACCAATTGCACTGCACAACTTTACTCTTTCGGATACAAAAAAAGAAATATTTAGGAATAAGACGAACAAAACGTCCCTCCTTCCCCTATTTGTTATCATCAAAACAAACATAAGCGAACCTCCAAATGGCAAATCTAACAAATTCTCAATTCTCAATTTTCAATTGTAAAAGGCACCACAACGGATAGTGGTCGGAATAGTGCACCTTATCGACCGTACAGTTAATCGGTTTCATGTTGGCGGAATGCAGGATATTGTCGATCCGGAACCAGAAGAAATTTTCATTATACGTAATTCCCACTCCACTGCCGGAAGCGGCATAAGCATCCGTCAACGATCCCTGAATCGTACGGTGCGCATAAGAAATAGGCGTGTCGTTGAAGTCGCCGCAGACCAGTACGTAATCCGTATCGATCTTCTTGATCTCTTCAGCCACAGCCCTTGCCTGCCGGGCGCGTATCCGGAATGCCGGTCCCAACTTCTGCTCGATGGAGCTTTTCAGGCCGTCGAGCGTTTCCGAATTCATATTTTTGATGAAAGCGGAATAGTGACTCCTGTCCTCCGTCGTCAGTTTAAATGACTCCAGATGGTTATTGATCAAGGTGAGCTTTTTCCCGTTTATATCCAGTTCATGGATGGAAGAACCGTTGAACGAACTCTCATACTTGATCTTACGGGATTTGGATATCGGGTACTTGGAGAATACAGCAATGTTGAATGTAAGCGTGCCGGATGTCCCGACAGGTAAAATCGAGCGATAACGGTACATGTTTAGGGCTTTGGCCACTTTCTGATTCGTCAGAAACCTGTTGGAAGTCCCGACCGCATATTCCTGCAGGCAGACAATATCCGCTCCGGAATTAGCAATATACCGTAAAATAGGGTTCGGCGAATCTTCGGAATGATCCTTGTATCCAAAGCCCATCACGTTATAAGTCAATACCTTCAGCACATTCTCTTTCGGAACCTCTTTCACCTTGTTATGAAACGGGAAATAACGGGTGACAGGCCCTTTGCAGACCAAGAACGAACAGAGCCCGATCAGCACGAAACGCCACTCCCAGAGAAACAGCCAATAGATGATAAAACACAGGTTTAAAATGCAAAGCACAGGAAATCCCAGTCCCAGATAGGAGAAAAGCACGCTCCTGTCCGGTGAAACCCTGTCTGAGAAAGCCGAAGCAATGAATAGCAGGATTACTATTACATTAACCGTTCCGACTACAGATTTAAACAGGATCCTGATCGCTTTAAACCGTTCGCTCATTTCTTGCTGGCATCAAATAGTTTTTTCTTTTCCTCAGCCGAAAGACTTTCGTAACCGGAACGTTTCAACTTGTCTAATATGGCATCCAAGTCTGCCGTTTCCCGGTTCTTGCGGGCGTTATATTCATAATCGGTTTCCGCACGCTTATAGGTTACCCGCATCTTCGGTTTTCGTTTTCCCAGATTCACCACCCAGTCGATCAGACGGTTCATAGGAGCTGTCAGGTCTTTCCCTTCCTTGATCCGCATGGCAAACCAGATCCCGAACAGGGCGCCTCCGATATGGGCGATATGGCCGCCGGCATTCGTAGAAGTAATCGCTAACAGGTCGATCACGAAGGTGAACAGAGCCAGATAAATCAGTTTGACCCTTCCGATCAGAAACAGGCCGATCTCCAAGTCCTTCCGATAGAAGGATACGGCAAAAACAATCGCCATCACCGAAGCCGATGCTCCCATCAGATAGCTGTAAGCAGCGACACTGCGGAAATAAGGAAATATATTGTAAGCCACCAGGAACAACACCGCACCGGCAATACCGCCCAGCAGATACAAACCGCCTAACTGACGTTCACTGAAAAAACTAAGGAACAACCCGCCGAACCAGTACAGCCAAAGCATATTGAACAGGATATGCAGGAAGTCGAAGTGCGTGAACATATAGGTTATGATTGTCCAGGGCCTGTACAACAACAGTTCGGGAGACGACGGCATCTGCAAATACTGCAAGAACGGGAAACCGCCCAGATTGAACAGCATCAGGATCACACTCGTCAACCGTATCACAACGAACAGGCCGACGTTGATATAGATCAGCTTCGCCAGGATATTCCCGGAATTGAAGGTCTGCTTGAGATTAGTAAAAATATCGCCCATTGTTTGAATCGTTCTTTTTCCAATACCGAACCAGGAAATAACCGAAGAACATACCGCCCAAGTGTGCGAAATGCGCAACAGAGTCGCCGCCATTGTTGGCAACGCCCATAAACAACTCGGCTAATCCGTAAAATATCACGAAATATTTTGCTTTGATGGGGATCGGGATAAACATCAGATAAAGCGGCACGTTCGGGAACAGCATGGCGAAAGCCAGCAAAATACCGAACACCGAACCGGAAGCCCCGATCGTAATCAGATAATTCAGCGAAGGATCGCCGGCAACTAACTGCGCCAGTGTAAGGCCGTTGGCACTTGCGAAGGAATGAACCGAATAGAGCCAGACCAGTTCCTGTGCAATACCCGCACCGATACCTGTCACCATATAGAAAATCAGGAAGCGCTTCGGCCCCCAGACATTCTCCAATACCCGCCCGAACATATACACACCGAACATATTGAAAAATACGTGTGCGAACGAGTGGGTATCATGCATAAACATATAGGTGATAAACTGAAACGGATAGAAATCCGTCACACCCGGAAAGTGCAGTCCGAACAACTGGACCAGATCGACCCCAACTTTCGGTAAAACAAGGCTCGCTACCCAAAAAAGCAGGTTAATAATGATAAGGTTTTTCGTAACCATCGGGATGCTACTCAGGAATCCCGAACTATTTTGATTCATCATATATTTATCAATTTACGGACAAAGGTATATATATTTTGGTAGTTTTCCGGCAATACAGCACTAAAACATAGTGAATCAATAAAAAAAACTCTTTTTTTCTTTGCGGTATATTAAATAAGAATTACATTTGACACCAACTTTTCAGGCTATCAATAAACTTGTTTAATATATTAATTTTCAAACCATCATGAACAAAACAGAATTTATCAATGCTGTATCGGAAAAATCCGGTTTGAGCAAAGTTGATGCAAAAAAAGCTGTTGAAGCTTTCGTTGAAACAGTATCCAGTGAATTAAAGGAAGGTGGAAAAGTAGCCCTTTTAGGTTTCGGTTCTTTCTCTGTCGCTGAAAAATCTGCACGTAAAGGTGTTAACCCGAAGACTAAACAACCAATTGAAATCCCGGCTCGCAAATCTGTTAAATTTAAAGCAGGTGCTGAGTTGGCAGACCTTATTAAGTAAGTTAGTCTTACATTTTTACGAAATAGAAAAGGCGTCCCCTCATAAGGACGCCTTTTTTACTTCATACCGATGGCTTTGCCAAATCATAACGATGACTCTCCGAACTCATAACGAACCTATGGTTTTTACAAAATAAACCCGTACCTTTGCGGGCAAAATAAATCCGAACAGATACTGAACGAATATGGTTATCGAACAACAGATTACCGGTGCGATCATTGCCGGCATAAAAGAACTGTATGGCGCCGATGTTACCGCCAGCCAGGTACAACTGCAAAAGACAAAGAAAGAGTTTAAAGGGCATCTGACCCTGGTTGTGTTCCCGTTTCTCCGCATGTCGAAGAAATCACCGGAACAGACGGCCCAGGAAATCGGCGAATACCTCATCGGGCATGAACCGGCCGTTGCCGAGTTTAATGTGATCAAAGGATTTCTGAACCTGACGGTTGCCTGCGCCTGCTGGATCGACCTGCTGAATGATATTAACAGCCAGCCGGCATACGGCATCGTTCCCGTAACGGAACAGTCTCCGCTGGTGATGATCGAATACTCCTCTCCCAACACCAACAAACCGCTTCATCTGGGACACGTGCGCAACAACCTGTTGGGCTACAGCCTGTCCGAAATCATGAAGGCAAACGGGAACAAGGTGGTAAAGACCAATATCGTCAACGACCGCGGTATCCACATCTGTAAGTCCATGCTGGCCTGGCAGAAATGGGGTAATGGCGTCACTCCCGAAACAGCCGGCAAGAAAGGTGACCACCTGATCGGCGATTTCTACGTCCTGTTCAGCAACAAGCTGAAAGAAGAGACTGCCGCCCTCGAAGCGGGCGGCATGACGAAAGAGGAGGCGGAAGCCGCTTCTCCCCTGATGGCCGAAGCACGCGAGATGCTCCGCAAATGGGAAGCCGGCGACAAGGAAGTACGCGCCCTCTGGGAGATGATGAACAACTGGGTGTATGCCGGTTTCGACGAAACTTACAAGATGATGGGTGTGGACTTCGATAAGATCTATTACGAATCGCAAACCTACCTGGAAGGTAAGGGCAAAGTGCTGGAAGGCCTCGACAAAGGTATCTTCTACCGCCGCGAGGACGGTTCGGTATGGGCCGACCTGACGAAAGACGGCTTGGACGAGAAACTGCTGCTCCGTGCCGACGGGACTTCCGTCTACATGACACAGGACATCGGTACGGCCAAACTGCGTTTCGACGACTACCCGATCAATAAGATGATTTATGTTGTCGGCAACGAGCAGAACTATCACTTCCAGGTGCTGTCCATCCTGTTAGACAAGTTAGGATTCGAGTTCGGCAAAGGACTCGTGCACTTCTCCTACGGTATGGTCGAACTGCCGGAAGGAAAGATGAAGAGCCGCGAAGGAACGGTTGTAGACGCAGACGACCTGATGGCGGAAATGGTGAATACGGCCCGCGAAATCTCGCAGGAGTTGGGCAAGCTGGACGAAATGACACCGGAAGAAGCTGAAAACATCGCCCGCATGGTCGGACTCGGTTCCCTGAAATATTTCATCCTCAAAGTCGACCCACGCAAGAACATGACTTTCAATCCGAAAGAATCGATCGACTTCAACGGCAACACAGGCCCGTTCATCCAGTACACCTACGCCCGTATCCGTTCCGTGCTGCGCAAGGCTGCCGAGCAGGGCATTGAACTGCCCGCACAGTTGCCGACCACGACAACCATCTCCGAAAAGGAAGAAAACCTGATCCAGATGACTGCCGACTATGCCGCAACCGTACGCGAAGCCGGAAAGGAATACAGCCCGGCCCTTATCGCCAACTATACGTACGACCTGGTAAAAGAATACAACCAGTTCTACCACGACTTCTCCATCCTGCGCGAAGAAAACGAGGAAGTGAAGAAATTCCGCCTTGTCCTCTCCGCCAACGTTGCGAAGGTCGTTAAGTCGGCCATGTCACTGCTGGGTATCGAGGTTCCGGAAAGAATGTAATAATACGATCATGAATATAGATCAACAAACATACAATGCTCTCCTTCGGTTTCAGCGGAATGAAATCACGGAGAGCATTGTTTATACGAAGTTGGCTGCCGTCGAGAAAGATCCGGCTAACCGGGATGTATTGCTTCGCATCTCTGCCGATGAAAAAGGGCATTATGCCGTCCTGAAGAAATATACCGGACAGGATGTGGCGCCTTTCAAATGGAAAATACTAAAGTACTATCTGCTGGCCCGTATCTTAGGCATTACTTTCGCCATCAAGCTGATGGAAGGAAACGAGGAAAAGTCCAGAGACGGCTACGCCGCCTATAAAGACTATCCGGAATTACTGCAGATCGCAAAGGATGAAGACGAGCATGAAAACAAACTCATTGCCCTGATCAATGAGGAACGGCTCGAATATATGGGGTCTGTCGTGTTGGGGCTGAATGATGCGTTGGTGGAATTTACCGGCGCGCTGGCCGGTTTCACGCTGGCATTAAGCGAC
This sequence comes from uncultured Parabacteroides sp., assembly GCA_900552465.1. Classification (GTDB taxonomy): domain Bacteria; phylum Bacteroidota; class Bacteroidia; order Bacteroidales; family Tannerellaceae; genus Parabacteroides. The sequence goes on from URZO01000021.1 coordinate 51,162, forward strand.
TCGAAACTAATCGCTCTGACCGGAAGTATTACGGGAATTGCCGCCGCCCTCTCGATGGCTTCGTCCGAATATCTCTCCACAAAATCGGAAGGCGGAGAAGGAAAACGTCCGATAAAAGCATCGATCTACACCGGGATCGCATATATTTTCACGGTTATAGCGTTGGTGGCCCCGTTCATCTTTATCAGTAATGTATTGGTGGCTTTAGGAGTTATGCTGATTTCCGCCCTGCTGATTATCGCCTTGTTCAATTATTACTATTCCGTAGCCAGAAGCGAAAGTTTCCGCAAACGGTTTACCGAAATGGCCGTATTGAGTTTCAGCGTTGCAGCACTCAGCTTCCTGATCGGATACGCATTAAAGGAATTTACAGGGATAGAAGCATAAAAAAGGATGTGTCAAAAGTCCTATTTATAGCGTCTATGTCCTGGCGGGCTTGACCCGCCATCTCACCCTAATCACTGTAAAGCAGTTTAGTA
>URZO01000022.1 GCA_900552465.1 uncultured Parabacteroides sp.
ATCAAAGAAAATTCACACACCCCCTGCCCCCTCTCAAGAGGGGAAGGGGTTACCATCGGTCGATATAAACAAACTGTTCAATCACCATTTACAGGTTCAGCTCTTCTTATCATTGGCATATTGGCACATTCCCTCATTGGCTCATTATTCTTTAGAGACGAACCCTCTTGCATACTTTGTTCATAACTATGGAGAGTACAGATTATAGTTATGATTGACCAAAACCATTACTATGAGACGGAAATACGGAAGAACTCACAATTTTTGCAGCGGGGGGAATTTCGCGGCTAAATTGTCCTTTTCCCTGTTTTGGGGGTATGTGATTATTGATATATGTTTGATAGATAGTTAATAAGGCCTGGGTGCTCTTCGCCAAAATGCACTCATTACCCTGCAAATTAATAATTCCTTCCTGTGTTAATTTAGACTCTCTTTATATCCGTTTCTGGAAAATATTTGTTAGATTTGTGAGTGTTAACTTTTAATGACGCGGGATATGAAACGTGAGACTATTATTTCTCAATTAAATGACAAGGACAAGATCTTTGATTTTGTCGTGATTGGCGGCGGTGCTACCGGTCTGGGTGTGGCACTGGATGCTGCCACCCGCGGATACAGTGTCGCTTTGTTTGAACGCTCGGACTTCACGAAGGGAACTTCCAGCCGGAGTACGAAACTGGTGCATGGAGGTGTCCGTTATCTGGCACAAGGCGATGTCGCTTTGGTTCGTGAAGCGTTGCGCGAACGGGGTCTGCTTCGCCGGAATGCTCCCCATCTGGTGAAAGACCAACTCTTCCTGATCCCTTGCTACCGTTGGTGGGAAGGGCCTTTTTATACAATCGGGTTGGTGCTCTATGATTTGATGGCGCGTGGATTGAGTTTGGGACGTTCTGTCTGCATCGGTCCCAAGCGGGCGATCCGTACGATACCGATGCTTCGCCGTAAAGGAATGACTGCCGGCGTACTCTATCACGACGGACAGTTCGATGATTCGCGCTTGGCGATCAATCTTGCCCGTACGGCCGTCGATGCCGGAGCCTGTGTATTGAATTATATGAATGTGATCTCCCTGCTGAAAGAAGAAGGGAAGATATCGGGGGTACAGGTGCGTGATGAGGAGACCGGAACGGTCTATTCCGTACCGGCCCGTTCCGTTATCAATGCGACAGGAGTGTTTGCCGATGAGATCCTGCAAATGGATAATCCGGGCAAACGTCCGACCGTACGGCCCAGCCAGGGCGTTCATCTGATATTGGATGCCTCTTTCCTCGATAGCGATTGTGCGGTGATGATTCCCAAGACATCCGACGGACGTGTGCTTTTTGCTGTCCCCTGGCATAATAAAGTGGTGGTCGGGACAACCGACACGCTGATGGACCGTGCGGAAAAAGAACCGGTCGCTCTCGAACAGGAAATACAATTTATACTCGATACGGCAGGAAAATACCTGACACGCGCTCCCCGGCGGAGTGATGTCTTATCTGTATTTGCCGGACTCCGTCCGCTTGCCGCTCCCCGCAATGAAGGTAAGAAAACGAAAGAGATTTCCCGGAGCCATAAACTAATCCGGGAGAAATCCGGTTTAATCACTATTATCGGAGGGAAATGGACGACATACAGAAAGATGGCCCAAGATACGCTGGATTATGCGATCCGTTATATGCACGTGCCGACAAAGGATTGTGTGACGGAGCGTTATCCTGTGCACGGTTCGCGTCCCGACCCTGATTTCTCCGATCCTCTGTATGTATATGGGACGGATGCCGATGAAATCCGGACCTTGATAGCCTCTTCACCGGAAATGGGCGAGAAACTGCATCCCCGATATGCTTTTACCAAGGGGGAAGTGGCTTGGATAGTCCGCTACGAAATGGTGCGGACACTGGAAGATGTGCTGGCCCGCCGTCTGCGTATTCTCTTTATGGATGCGCGTGCAGCGGTGGAGATGGCTCCTGCCGTTGTAGCTATCCTGGCAAAGGAGCGGGGAAAAGATGAAGCCTGGCAGACAACCCAGCTGGACGACTTCAACCGGGTGGCTTCTCATTATATATTGAATGGATAATCAAAAGAACGGATGATATGAATTTCAGAAACAAATATGTGCTGGCTATCGACCAGGGAACAACTTCTTCGAGAGCGATCCTTTTCAATCACCAGGGTGCTATCATTACACTGGCGCAGAAAACGTTTCAGCAGTATTTCCCCAAACCCGGCTGGGTGGAGCATGATCCGAACGAGATCTGGTACACGCAGTCGTCGGTCATCAAGGAAGCGATGGCAAAGGCAGATGTGACGGATGATCACATTGCCTGTATCGGTATTGCCAACCAGCGCGAAACAACGATTATATGGGACCGTGAAACCGGATTCCCTGTCTATAATGCCATTGTCTGGCAGGATCGCCGGACGGCCGATTATTGTGAAGAACTGAAAGCGCAGGGATATGCTTCGATGATCCAGCAGAAGACAGGCTTGGTGATCGATGCCTATTTTTCCGCAACGAAGGTCCGCTGGATTCTGGATCATGTGAAAGGTGTCCGCGAGCGGGCTGAACGGGGAGAACTCTGTTTCGGGACGGTCGACTCCTGGCTGGTCTGGAAGTTGACCCGGGGAACGGAGTTTATTACGGACATAACGAATGCTTCCCGCACAATGCTGTTCAATATCCATACGCAGGAGTGGGACAAAGAGCTGCTCGAGCTTTTCCATATTCCGGAATCGATGATGCCCGAAGTGAAAAGCAGCAGCGAGGTGTATTGTGAAACCTCAACGCCAATCTTTAGGACCGGCATTCCGGTGTCGGGAATGGCGGGTGACCAACAGGCTGCTCTGTTCGGACAACTCTGTACGGATATTGGTATGATCAAGACGACCTATGGGACGGGCTGTTTTATGATCCTGAATACAGGAAGCCGGCCGGTTCTGTCGCAGAACAACCTGCTGACGACGATTGCCTGGAAGCTGGACGGAAAGGTGACGTACGCGCTGGAAGGCAGTGTCTTTGTCGGCGGGGCAGTCGTGCAATGGTTGCGGGATGAATTAGGAGTGATACAAAGTGCTGAGATAACGGAGCAATTAGCCAATTCCGTGCCTGATAACGGAGGGGTCTATTTTGTCCCGGCGTTAACCGGCCTGGGTGCACCTTACTGGGATCAGTATGCCCGCGGGGCGATCGTCGGCATTACGCGCGGGACGAGTGTCGCCCATCTGACCCGTGCTGCTCTCGAAGGTATCTGCTATCAGGTCTACGATGTCCTGATGGCAATGGAAAACGATATACATGCCAAGCCGAAAGAGATACGTGTGGATGGCGGTGCGATTGCCAATAACTTTCTGATGCAGTTCCAGGCGGATATCTGCCGTTGCCCGGTGGTCCGTCCGCGGGTGTTGGAAACGACGGCTTTGGGGGCCGCTTATCTGGCCGGGCTTGCCGTAGGATATTGGAAAGATGTCGACGAATTAAAGGATCAATGGTCGCTGGACAATATTTTCAGTGCGGAAATGCATGAAGAGACAGCCGAGGCCTTGCTCTCCGAATGGCATAAGGCAGTGGGAAGATCCTTAAACTGGGCAACCTGAGAGTTGAAAGTTGAGAGTTGAAAGTGTTTTAACTCTTAATTCATAATTCTTAATTTTTAATTTATAAAGCAGTGACTCCATTTATAGCAGAATTATTAGGAACCATGCTTCTGATCCTGATGGGAGGAGGCGTTGTGGCAAATGTATGCCTGGGTAAGACAAAAGGACATGGCGCCGGCTGGATGGCGATAACGACAGCCTGGGCCTTGGGCGTGTTTATCGGAGTGGTGGTGGCCGGACCCTATAGCGGGGCGCATCTCAATCCGGCGGTTTCCATCGGGCTGGCTATCGGGGGAACGTTCCCTTGGTGTGACGTTTGCCAGTATGTGATTGCCCAGATGTTGGGGGCTGCTTTGGGTGCGCTTTTAGTCTGGCTTGTTTATAAAGACCATTTTGACGCGACGGACGATCCGGATGCCATGTTGGGCGTGTTCTGTACCAGTCCGGCGATCCGGCATCCGGCGATTAATTTCCTGACGGAAGCAGTCGGGACTTTTGCCCTGATGTTTGTCGTGTTTTATATAACGGGCGGCGAGCTGTCGTTGAAGGACAGCAACAGCACGTTGCCGATCGGCCTGGGTTCCGTAGGAGCGTTGCCGGTGGCGTTTACGGTCTGGGTGATCGGGTTGTCATTGGGCGGTCCGACGGGCTATGCGATTAATCCGGCCCGCGACTTGGCTCCCCGTTGTATGCATGCTCTTCTGCCGATAAAAGGAAAAGGCAGTAGCCAGTGGGGATATGCCTGGATTCCGGTTTTGGGACCGATAGCCGGAGCGGCTGTTGCGGCTATGTTATACTACATTCTATAATTATATACCATGAATTTACGAAATAAAGTTTCTGTCTTTTTACTCTCTTTTGTAACGGTTCCGTTATTTGCACAAACGCCGCAACAGGAGTTGGAACGGCTTCAACAAAACTATATCCAGTCTTTGGTTTCGAACGATGAGGGAACCGCCTCTTTAGTGGAACTTTTATCCGGCATACAGCCGGAAACGGAGATCGCTGACCAGGTGGTCGTGGAACTCCACCAGCGTTATCCTTTTAACATAGAGAAGATAAAAGCCTATATGGAAACGATCCGGGAAGACGGTTCCTGGCCGGATATCGATTATAACGACCAGAAGCGGTCGGGCTGGTCTGTAAAGGAGCACGCCGACCGGGTACTGGAACTTGCCAAACTCTACAGGGCGGAAGACGGGGATTGCCATTGGGGGCCGAAACTCGAATCAGTCATTCATCAAGCCTTCGGCTACTGGTTTCGTGAAAAGCCGGTTTGCAAAAACTGGTGGTATAACGAGATCGGGATACCTAAAACATTGGGCCCGGCTTTCCTTCTGATGAAAAGCCGGTTAGATCCGGAGGAAAAGGCAGCAGCCATCGAGGTGATGGAAAATGCCAAGTTCGGGATGACAGGGCAGAACAAAGTGTGGCTTGCCGGAAATGTACTGATACGCGGCTTGTTGCAGGACGATTTTGAACTGGTGAAGGCTGCCCGCGATACGATTGTTTCTGAGATCACGATCGGGACGCAGGAAGGGATCAGAAGTGATTGGAGTTTCCATCAGCATGGGCCGCAACAGCAGTTCGGTAATTATGGGTTGGCATTCCTGACCGAGATGAGTTCCTATTCCGGTCTGTTTGCCGGAACCGTTTTTGCTCTGAACAGGGAACAACAGGATATTCTGAACTCTTTTCTCCTGAACGGCTACCGCTGGATTGTCTGGCGAGGGTATATGGATATCAATGCGCTGGACCGTCAACTCTTCCATAGCGGACAGATCCATAAGGCGTTTAGTCTGGCTTTTGCGACCAATGCCCTGATGCGGGGAAGTGCGCCAGAAGATGTGGGCCGGATGAACGATTTCCTTCAGGACAATTATGCTCCCGGAAAAGAGGGAAGCCGCTTCACCGGGCATAAGCATTTCTGGGATTCCGACCAGACCATTCATCGTTCCCCTGCCTGGATGGCTTCCGTTAAGATGGCTTCCTGGCGGGTGATCGGGACGGAACTTATTAATGAAGATAATCTGAAAGGTTTCTATATGGCGGACGGCGCGCTTTATACCTATTGTCGGGGTGATGAGTATCTGAATATTTTCCCGTTCTGGGATTGGCGCAAGATTCCGGGCATCACCTCTTATGAAAGCGATGCTCCCGTTCCCGCCTTTTTCCGTTATGGGGAGCATGTGCGGAACAAGACTGCTTTTGTCGGAAGTGTGACGGATGGACATACGGGTATGACGGCCATGGTCCTGGACCGGGATGGATTGCAAGCCCGTAAATCGTGGATATTTACCGATGATTATGTTCTTTGCCTGGGCGCCGGTATCCATTCGGACAGTACGTTGGCCATCACGACCTCCATCGATCAGCGCGTGAAACACGGTGATTTGCTCCGCTATGATCATAAGAGTTGGGTTCCGGTAAACGAAACCTATACTTCTTCCCCGGAAAAACAGCGGTTCTTCCATGACAATACAGGCTATATCGTGTTGCAACCGGCCACCTGTGTGGCTGTTTCGGAAAAACGTTCCGGCCGTTGGTGTGATTTTATGGGGTCGTATGCCCCTGCAACCGTAGAGGGCGAGATCATCGGTTTGCATATCGAGCATGGAAAGGCGGATAATGCCGGCTACCAGTATCTGATCCTGCCGGCTTCTTCTGCAGAAAAGACCGCCGCTTTTTCCACGCAGGATATACAAGTTATCCGTAACGACAAGTCGGTTCAGGCTGCCGGTCTCGGAGGCTGTTTCTATGTAACGGCCTACGAACCGCAAAAGCTGGACTTGCAGAATGACTTGCAAGTCGAGATTCTGACACCGGGTATTTATATGTTCCGCCAGGATCATGGCGACTGGCAGGTCGAGGCTGCCGATCCGACGCATAAACAGACAAACTTATCACTGAAAATCAACGGTCAGGATGTGAACATCGTTTTCCCTCCTAACCATCCGCAGGGGAAAAGCATCTCTGTCCATCCGTTTATCCGTGCTCCGTTTGCCGAGGGTATAAAAGTAGATGGAAAGGGCGACGACTGGAAAATATTTCCTGCCGTAAGCGGCCTGATTGCTCCCTGGGACGGGGCGGTGAAGGACAGTACCGCCTTTTATGTCTGTCATGATAAAAAGAATCTGTATTTCCTGTACGAAGTGTCCGATACTACTTTGGTATATAATAATGAAAAGACGGAGGCCTCTGTCGGGAGTAGCGACCGCGTCGAGTTTTTCTTTAGCAAAGATCCGGAGATGAAAACCTACTATTGTGCGGAGATCGACCCGCAGGGCAAGGTGATGGATTATGAAGCGCATCACTACCGGAAGTTTGATGGCGGCTGGAACTTCAAGGATCTGAAACTGGCTACTTATATCGGGAAAGACTCTTACCGCGTGGAAGGCTCTCTCTCATTGAAGTCGTTAAAGGAATTAGGGCTGATCTCTCCGGAAGGCGAGATTCGTATGGGTGTTTACCGGGCAGATTATTTCGGTGATAAGGATGAGCGGGTGATCTGGTCCTCCTGGATCGTGCCCGAAGCCGCCGAACCGGATTTTCATATTCCGTCTTCTTTGGGGGTATTAAAGTTGGAATAGTTGATTTTCGTCTCCTTAGCCTAAGATGTGCATCTCGCCCTGACAAGATGCGCGTCTTGTTAGGCTAAGATGGAAATCGACAACGCAGGGTCTTTCCCAAAGAAATCCGTACCTTTGTCACAATTTAAATAAAAGAGATATGAATAAGACATTGATAAAAAACGCCACCATCATCAACGAAGACCGCACCTTCACCGGTTCGGTGCTGGTCGAAGGGGACAAAATTGCCGCAGTATATGAAGGAATGGTTCCGGCCTCTGCCGATGATGCTACCGTGATCGACGCTACAGGTAAACTCTTGCTTCCGGGTGCTATTGACGACCAGGTGCATTTTCGCGAACCCGGCCTGACGCATAAAGGCGATATCGCCAGTGAAAGCCGTGCAGCCGTGGCCGGTGGAGTGACTACCTTTATGGACATGCCGAACACGAAGCCGCAAACCACTACCGTGGCCGAACTGGAATGGAAGTTTCAGCGGGGAGCGGAGACTTCGGCTGCCAACTATTCTTTCTTCTTTGGCGGAACGAATGACAATATGGACGAGATCCGCAAACTGGACCGGAGCCGTATCCCGGGGTTGAAGCTCTTCCTGGGTTCTTCAACCGGCAATATGCTGGTAGATAAGAAGGATAGCCTGGAACGTATCTTCGGTGAAGCCGGTATGCTGATCGCTATTCATGCCGAAAAGGAGGAAGTGATTAAACGAAACATCGCCCATTATACAGGCTTGTACGGGGAAGATCTGGATATCTCTTTCCATAGCAAGATCCGTAGCGAAGAAGCCTGCTATGCCTCTTCGTCCGAAGCAGTGGAGCTGGCGACCCGCCTGAATTCACGTCTGCATATCCTGCACCTTTCGACGGCAAAAGAGCTTACTTTGTTAAGCAATAAACTTCCGTTGGGCGAAAAGAAGATAACGGGTGAAGTCTGTGTGCATCATCTTTGGTTCCATGACGGCGATTATGAATTGTTCGGCAACCGTATCAAATGGAATCCGTCCATCAAGACATTGGCAGACCGTACGGCATTGCGCGAGGCCGTCAATAATAATACGATAGACATTGTGGCAACCGACCATGCTCCTCATCTGCTTTCCGAGAAAGAAGGAAGTTGCCTGAAAGCTGCCTCCGGCGGCCCGCTGATCCAGCACTCGCTGATCGTGATGCTGGAGTTGGCAATGGAGGGACGTTTCACTTACGAGAAGGTGGTGGAAAAGATGGCGCACATGCCTGCCGAACTGTTCCATGTTGACCGGCGCGGATATATCCGTCCCGGCTACTATGCCGACCTTGTCCTGGTCGATCCGAAAGAAACCTGGACAGTCGCTAAAGACAATATCTTATACAAATGCGGCTGGTCTCCTTTTGAAGGCTACACCTTCCATCATGCCGTATGGAAGACATTCGTCAACGGACAGCTGGCCTATACCGATGGCCGGGTGGATGACGCTGTTCGTGGGATGGAAGTGAAGTATATTGCCGAGTAAGAAGAAACTCACTGAATATCGATCAGTTTGTGTGTTTGCAAGCTGAGACGCCAAAGGGGGTGGTGGAGGATATACTCTACCACCTCTTTTGTATTCCGGCAGGAGCAAGGCTGGAGGAAATGCCAGGAGGCTTTCAGGTTGGCATAGGCTGTCAAGTCCTGTCCTGTATAGACAACTTTTATTTCGTCGATATGCGTCAGCCTCAATGGGGAACCTTTCGGGGAACAGGTCACCCAGTCGATGCCTTCGGGTAGCGGGTTCGTTCCGTTTGTTTCGATACATATATATTTTCCCGCCTGGTGCAACAAGTCGATAAAGGCCTGGTCGATCCACAGGGAAGGTTCGCCTCCTGTCAGTATGACAACGTTGGAAGGATAGACCGAGACGGCTTGCAGGATTTCTTCATCCGACATCAGCGTTCCGTCTTCATGGCGGGTATCGCAGAAACTGCATTTCAGGTTGCATCCGGAGAAACGGACAAAAACGGCAGGGGTTCCCGTGTGGAACCCTTCGCCCTGAAGGCTGTAGAATATCTCATTAATCTTCCTCATAGATAGCTGTGTTTCCTTCTGATTCCTGGACTTCTACTTTATAACAGGTGGGAAGCTGATCGCATATCCATCTGGCGATATTCTCGGCTGTCGGGTTGAAAGGGAGCACCTCGTTGAGGTTCCGGTGATCCAGCTGGTCTTTTACGATGCGTTTGATATGGCTGAAGTCGACCACCATGCCGTCCGGATTTAATTCTTCGGAACGGCAATATACAGTGATAATCCAGTTGTGACCATGCAGATTCTCACATTTGCTCGGATAGGAAAGCGACAGGCTATGTGCTGCCGAAATCTCCATTCGTTTGATAACGGTATACATACGATAAAACTGTTTTAGAAATTTATGTCAGCCCCTGATGTCACCTCGGCGCAGGCTGCAAATTTACAGAAAAAATCCTGTTGGGATGTAGTACTTAGTGTATTGAAATCTTAAAAATAGATGTTTCGTTTGTATGTCTTTAAATTAGTGTGTCGAATATATTTTTAAAGATAAAAAGGTCTTTTTGTTGCAAAATAAAAAATATATGCGTTAATTTGATTCATAATTAAAGATATGAGGTTGTTTTGATCGTTCTGAACCGGTTTTCCGGCAGCAAGGCAATATTGTTAAAAAATAGAAGAAGCTGCAAATAAGTTTCGATAATTTTAAAAATGTGTTTTATAATATCTTTTTTTATTTGCGCAGTAACATAAAATCCCGCATCTTTGCATGCAGATAACCTAAACAATCTTTTTGCCTTAAAGACTAATACCTATTAAAACCTTAAAGAGGACCTTTGAGAAAAGGTCCTCTTTATGTTTTTATAGGTTACTCTTCCGTCTCTTCTATCTTTGATGATATTTTTCCGATTGCTTCATTCAGCTGTTCCTCCGGTGGGATGACATTAAAGTTTCCCCAGAATTTCTCATCGTATGTAAATTCGGTTTCGGCAAACACCGTTCGTGTCGGTAATGCTTCGTTGCGTGTGAAGCGGCTTACCTGGTCGGTATCTACTTTACAGGTAACCATTTCGAACCAGGTGTGGAGCGGGAATGTTCCGAACAGTTGTTTTCTTCTCTTTATTTTAAAATACAGGTCACCGCGGACATGGTTGATATAATATTGGCCGTTGTAAGGTTTGTAGGTAACGGTATAGGTAACCCTTTGCGGAGTGATTTTCAGATTGCGGCTTTTCTTCTCCACCAGCATCCCGACTGTTTGTTTGATATATTTCGGATTGATCTCGAAACGGGCGCGAAGCAATGCGTTGTTTTCGGAATCGATATACAACTCTCCCCGGTACAAAGGTGCATGGATGTTTTCTCTCTGTTCGAAATAGATCACGTTGGCCAACCGGTTATCGATCACCGTGATGTCGGTTGAGGCATACGTATATTCTTCTATGTTGTCGTTAGCCAACAGGAAGTCCGGCATTTCTTTTATCAGGTCAAGATGCAGGCTGGCTCCGATGCCTGATTTCATCCGGGCGATGATCGTATCTTTTTCCCGTTGGCTGATGATGCGGCGCATCTTGAGAAGTTTGACCTGGTCTGGTACCGGATTATGTTTGTAGGCGGACTTGTATACTTTGAAAACAGCTTCCGTAAGTCCTACGAATTGGTTTTTACGTTCGATCCCTTCTCTGTAGAACGTAGTCAGGTATGCCGGCGATTGTGGGTAATTCTTCCGGATGTTTTCCTGCATATCCCGGAGCAAACGAAGCGGGTTGACAATGCGTACGATTACTTCCTGTATCGGGATCACCTTGGCTTCGAGGGTGATTGTACAATTTTGTTCCGTAAGAAGGGATGCTGCTATCTCTTGCGGTTCATAGCCTAAATGGGAAAAATAGAACGTGGATGCCCTGAGCGAGTCGGGCAGTGTAAGCCGGAACTCTCCGTTGGCATTGGTGATACTGCCGATAGATGTATTGAGGACTCCGATCGTACCGGCTTCAATCGGATCGTGTGTCTGCTTGTCGAGCAGGATTCCTTTCACGACGAAATGATCGTTTGTTTCTTTCTCTGAAATCGTATCCGGTATAGTGACCGGTATTGTTTCCTGCGGTTGTGAAATCAGGATGTGATCACCGATAACGCTCAGATCTAATTGCTCGTTTTCTGTGATCAGGTAAATAGCCTGCCGCACGGTATAGTCGCCGTCCGGGATACGTACCGTCTTCTCGTTATCGACCAGTTTACTGTCGTAGATAAAGAGCATGCCTGTCTGATCCGATATTTTGTCGAGCAGCCGGTAGACAGTGTTCTTTTCTTTGGATAAATGGATTATACGACCCAGTATATTATCGCTTTCCTGACTTCGCAGGAAACCTGCCGGAAGCAAAAGTATCCAGAACAGCAGGAGCAGGCGGTATATAGTGGTCGTACGTATCATAATATAAAGATATAACAATTGTCCGGTTTTATTCAGACAATGTTATCGTATTATTCAGTTTTGTCTTTTTCAGGTTGAGTGCCAGGCAGATCAACTCAGCCATATCTTCAGGTGTATTGTTGGAGAATGCAACTGTAAGCGTCCGGTTCTGCAACCCCGGCGTTGTCTCCAACCGAATATCCTGATTTTGCGAATTGATAACCCTGAGGATATTGCCGAGCATCTCATCTTTGAACCGGATCCGTTCGGTATAACGGGCAAACTGGTCGGGATCGGGTGTCGTACTTAGTTGCAGCTTCCGGGAAAGGAGGGTTACGGTTTCTCCGGCTTTCACATGTATATCCTGGCCGCTTTTCTTCAGCGTTACTTTTACTTCTCCCCGCTGTACGGACAGTTCGAATGGCGATTTTCCGCTACTTTTCACATTAAAGGCCGTACCCAGAACCTCGATGCGGGTATCCTCCGTTTCGATCACGAAGGGGCGTGCACGATTATCCGCCACGTCAAACAATGCATTCCCCTGCAAGCTCACTTCCCGCCGGTCGGAAGAGAAATGCTGGGGATATTGCAACGATGTGTTTCCCGCCAGATAGACGACAGAGCCGTCTTCGAGTGTCGTCACCAACGTACTCGTTGTTTCGCTGTTCTGACGGGTGAGCAAGTTCCGGTCAGTATTCCGTTCCGTCCTGCTCAGATAAACAACGGATACGAGCAGGCAAAGCAGGGCGACAGCTGCGGCAGCCATACTTCCTTTCCACAGAATGCTTCTGAATGGCTGAGCCGGCCGGCCTGATAGCAAGCCTTCTTCATCCAGGCGCCGATAGAGTGCATTCCATGCCTGGTCTGTTTTTCTTTTATTTCTTTCTGTTTCAATCATATTTCAAATAAGTCTCTAATTCATTGCGTAATGTGCGGAGCGCTTTTGTCATTTCCGCCTCCACTGTTTTAACCGATAGGGAGAGGGCAGAAGCAATCTCAGTATATTTCTTTCCTTCGAAGCGATGCATCCGGAATATGCGGAGACGGCGTTCGGGTAGTTTTTTGAGCGTACGGTCTATCAGGGCTTCCAACTCCTTGTATTCTATCTGCTCCTGCGGGTCGTCCGGTATATCGTTTTTCTCCGGGCGGGAGAGAACTGTATCCCGGTAACGGTTACGTACGTCCTGATGCTCCCAATACTGAAGGGATTGGTTGCGAACGGCTCCATACAGATAACTTTTAATTGTATGGAACAGCTGCAACCGCTCCCTTTCCTTCCAAAACACATAGAATAATTCCTGTACGATTTCTTCTGCTATATCCATTCTTCCGGTAATGCTGGCTGCATACAGACAAAGGGGCGTGTAGTACAGACGGAAAACTTGTTCAAAAGCCTTGACGTCTCCATTTTTGATCTTTGTCAGTATAAGCAGGTCCTTCATAGGAATAATGTTTCAATATAAATGTGCCAATGTGATAATTTGCCAATGTGCCAATTTAAGAGAATGCTAATTTATACATAAATCTATTCATTGGCAAATTGGCATATTGATTAATCAGCACATTATTTATGTTGCTTTTTCAGTCTGTCGACAGCATGTTCCAACGATTCTGTGGGTTCGATGATATTATAGGAACCCCAGAAATTAGCATCGGCAAAGTCAGAAACCTTATCGGATAAGGACTGGTTCTGTTTGAATGCCATTTTGTACGGAATAGCGTTTGTCGTACTTTCCTTTCCGTCCGTTACGACCATTTCCGAAAGGATGGTGTAGTTGGTGGAGAACAATTTGCGTTTCCAATCGCATTTGAAACGGACACCGTTACGGATATAACTCAGATAGGTCACTCCGTCACGATCCTGATAGTTGACGAGGAACGACACTTCGACCGGCTTGAAACGCAGTCCGAACGGTTTCTTCCGAAGGATCGCCTGTGTCGCTTTGTTACGGTCGTTCATGTCGAGGAAGAACTCTGCACGGGTAAAGGACAACCGTTCCTTATCTATATATAGTGTTCCGTAATAGAGCGCATACGGCAGTATGGCCTGCGGTTCGAAATTGATCACATATTGTGGGCGGTCGTTGATCGTTGTCGATTCTTCCATGCGGAACTTGTAGTAAGGCAGGCTTTCCAGATCGAGTATGACATCCGGGTTTTTCACCACATCCACATAGATAGACATATTCGGCCCCCCCAGCAGCTTGACAGCCAATGTGTCGCTCGCTTTCTGGCTGAGTAACTTACGTCCTTTGAATACCTGTACGCGATCCCGGTCTGCCGTTTCGCTATAAGGTGTTTTATAGATGTCGATCACTGCCTCCGAAATATTGATATAGCGCCGTCCCTTCTGGGCTGTTTCCCTGTAGAATCCGGTTAGGAGGCTGTGCTTGGGATTGTAGTTGGCCGGTATTTTGCGGATAGCCTCTTCCACCAGGTAACGCGGGTCACGGGCATGGATGATTACTTCTTCGAGCATGTTCGTGTAGGGTGTCAGCCATACGGTTTCTTTATCTATATCTTCTCCGTTCAGAGGAATTTTAGCATTATAATATCCGAGATAGGAAATCTCTACCTCTTTGGCCTGGATCGAGTCCTTAACCTTGAAAGAGAATTCACCGTCGGCATTCGTAACGGTACCGGTCGTACTGCCCGGAATCGAGATGTTCACATATTCCAGACTTTTCCTGCTCTTTTTGTCTTTTACTACACCGCTGATCGTGATATAACCGCCTTCGTCAGCCGAATCGGTCTGCGCCTGTAAAGGGGTGAACCCCGCCAGCAACAGTGTAATAAGCAAATATCCCCATAATTGTTTATGCATTGCTTTCATACTCCGTATTGTTTAATAAGTTAATATTCTTGTTTGTATAACTAAGATAGTTCAGCCGGATAATACCCTACGCATTTACTCTGTATTTTTTATGGATGGTGGACATAATATGAAAATTTGACTATTTTTGCCCTGGTTATAGAAGAAAAGAAGATGACAGAGCAGGAGGTAAGAAGATATTTAAGACAGATCGAGGAAGACAGTTCCCAGACGGCTTTGCGTAATTTCTTTGACCTTTGCTTCGACCGTTTCTTTCGTATCGCCTACTACTATTTGCATACGGAAGAGTGGGCGCAGGAGGTTGTCCTGGATGTCTTTCTGAAAATATGGGAACGCCGGGAGTCTTTGCACCGGATAACCGACCTGGAAGATTATTTTTTTGTCACTGTAAAAAATGCCTCTTTGAATTATCTTGAAAAAGAACAGCGCCGGAAAGATCAGGCGGCGGATGTGTTTGCCGGTTCTGCCGATACCGGTGAATCGCCGGAAGATATATTAGTCAGCGAGGAACTTTTCGCCCATTATGTCAGGGCACTTGACCGACTGCCGGAGCGTTGCCGGGAGATTTTTATCCGGGTACGTGAAGAAAAGCAACCTTATGCGCAGGTGGCAACTGATTTAGGAATAAGCGTCAATACTGTCGATGTGCAATTACAGAAAGCCGTCGGTCGCCTGCGGGAGATGTTGAGCCGTTATATCGACGGGATCGAAAATTGAATATCTTTGTACCGGATACGATCATCTGTAAAATAAATCTATAATATGCCATGAACAAATTAAAACTAATCACAGTGATGCTTGCTGTGTCTGCCCTGGTGCAGACCGGCGATGCCTGTACCGTTGTTATAGCCGGAAAGAAAGCGACTGCCGACGGGAGTGTCTTAAATTCTCATACCGACTGCGGACCCGATTGCCGGATACAAGTCGTTCCCGGGCAGAGATACCCGAAAGGAACGATGGTACCTGTCTATTACGGTATTCTCACCCGCAACCAACCGGAGAAAGGAGAGGGAGAGATTTTAGGTTATATCCCGCAGGCGGAAGAAACCTATACTTATTTTCATTCCGCTTATTCCCATATTAATGAATACCAGCTTTGTATCGGTGAAAGCACGATGAGCCAGCGGCCCGAACTTCAGGTCGATAAAGGTGAAGGTAAACAGATTATGACGGTCGAGCAAGCCGCCGTTTTTGCTCTCCAACGTTGTAAAACAGCAGAAGAAGCATTGGATTTGATTACTTCATTGATGGAAAAACAAGGCTTTTTGCCTTCTTGTGGTCCTGAATCGGAATGCCTGACACTTGCCGACCCGGAAAAAGTGTGGGTGCTCGAACTTTTTAGCGTAGGAAAAGGCTGGACTCCCGAAAGTGGTAAACCTGGTGTGATCTGGGCGGCACAACGTCTGCCGGATGATCAGATTGCTATCATTCCTAACTGGAGTATTATCAAGGAAATCGATCTGAGCAAACCAGATCAGTTCCGGGCTTCCTCCAATTATATGCAGGAGGCAGTCGACCGGGGTTGGTACGATCCTTCCGGTAAGCATCCTTTTGTCTGGCAGGAAGTATATGCCCCAACACCCCGCGAATGGTCGATGAACCGTTTCTGGCTATTCAATGAAACATTTGCTCCCGGCACGGTTCAGATTCCACGATATACGAATGATCCTTACAAGAACCTCGACCAGTATACGCAGTATGTAGAGCCGCTCAGTATGTATCCTTTCTCTATTGTACCGGCCAGAAAGCTGACCGTACAGGATATTATGGCTTTTCAGCGTTCCACTTTCGAGGGAACGATTTACGATAAAGAGAATGATGCAGCCTGGTATTATGTCGGTCCTGACGGGAAGGCCGTGAAGAGTAAGCTGGCGACTCCGTTCCCGACCCGTGAGATGCAGAAACAGATGAAGACTACCCGTCGCCGTGCCGTTGCCCGTATGGATGGCGAATATGGGATGGTGGCCCAATTGCGTGGTTGGTTGCCGCGTGAGGTTGGAGGGATCTATTGGGTGTTTATGGATAATGCCTATACTTCTCCTTACTTTCCGATCTTTACCGGGACAACAGCTATTCCGGAAGTGTATCGTACTTATGATCCGGATGCATATAGCGACCAGTCCGCACGTTGGGCTGTCGATTTCGTCGATAACATGTTGTACCTGAATTGGCAGGATGGCAAGAAAGATTTGTTGGCTGCCCGCACTCCGATAGAAGAGTCGTTCTTTGCCCGTAATGCGGAGGTCGAGCAGGAATACATCGCTTTGCAAAAGAAAAATCCCAAAAAGGCTTCTGCTTTGCTGAACAGTTACGCAGAGGAATGTGCGGATAAGATTATGCAGACATACCGGGATCTCCGGAATCTGTTATTGGTTAAATACACGAACAATAAATAATTCGTTAAAAAGCCTTTTACCGGATAAAAAGAAAGAAGGTTCATCCTTCTGTAACGAAGAATGAACCTTCCGGAAATTATTTAGTATCAAGGATACTCTTTAGAGTTCCCAACCCGGATTCTGTTTCAGATTCGGATTCAAACCGATCTCATCAGTAGGAATGGGGAACAGATAGTTTTTAGAATCAATGAAATTAGGAACTGGGTTTGTAACGCGTTTGGTATATATATCAAGTGCGCCATTAACAAAACCCAATTCATTGGACAGTATGTTGTATTCTTCTTCTGTATAGGCAGTCGGATCATCGTTACCTGTCGCTTTATCGGGGATAATGCCTAACTTAGGTTCATTCAAACGCTGACCGCAAGCCCAACGCATCAAGTCTGAATAGCGATAACCCTCAGCCATCAGTTCCACACGGCGTTCACGCCGGATTTCACGGATCAGGTTTGCATTTGTACCTTTGATAGTCGGATATTCTTTCACTAATTTTGGATCTTGTTCAGGATTGGCTGTCAAATGATGTGTGAAACCTACTCGGTCACGCAATGCATTGATCGTTTTGTCCAACTCTGGATCCAATCCTAATTCAGCACCGGCTTCGGCACGAACCAGTAAAATTTCGCCGTAGCGGAACAAAGGTGCATCGAGCGTACCTTGGTGGTGAACAGTCGAAAACTCTGCCGGATTAAAGAATTTTGCTACTGCATAACCTGTGGATGAATTGTAAAGTCCCGGTAATAAAGAACTAATGCCTGCACGTTTGCCATTCAGCAGGTAGCTATGTTCTCCAGCTTCCGGAGAGTCGACTGTCTGCAGCAGGCGCGGGTCGCGGTTGTTGAGTTCAGCTACCAGTGTCGTATGAGTCGTATGGCCTTCACAGCCACAAAGCGTGATTGGCTTTCCTGTATTGGCGCAAAGGTAGTCTTCAACAGCGTCACGGCTAAATCCGATAGGTGTTTCACCTACGCCTATCATACGGGAAACATTGTTAGCTCCACCAAGTGCCGGATCGTATTCACGTGAAAGGATTACTTCCGGATTGCCATTATAGTTCTCTTGAATGAACAGCTCGTGATAAGCTTGGCTTGGCTTTGAACCTTGGAAAAGGGAATAGCCATATTCCGGTTTCATCAGTTCACCGGCAGCATCATAAGCAGCTTGCAAGAATTCTGTATCACCTTCGATATTATGATAGCGGCGGAAAGTTCCTTCAAATAAACACATGCGAGCTTTTAATGCCAAAGCGGCATCTTTGCTGACACGGCTGACTCCGGTTGTAGCTTTAGTCGGCAACCAGGCGATAGCCTGGTTGATGTCTTTTAACACGTTTGCCATAACGATAGTTCGTGAGTCACGTGCTTTATACAAGTCTTCATCGCCGGGTATCAATACGTGGTCGTACCAGGGTACATCACCGAAACGGCGTACTTTATTGAAATAGTCCATACATTTGAAGAAGAGGACTTCACCGGCATAATGCTGTTTGATGCTTTCGGATACAGGTGCAAGTTCATAATACTCGAGGAATGAATTGCAAGCACGGATGACTTCCCATTTCCAATTATCCTTATCGGATGTGGTAATCGTATGTTGGCTGAACGCTACAGTATTAGGACTCCAGGGAAGCATATTGTCCGACTGGAAATCACCTTCCAGCATACCGAAGCTGTATCCGTTGAAAGCGCCATGTCCGCTGAGCAGGTCAGGATAAAAGTTGTTGCAATACGATTGCAAGGTTTCTTCGGTGGCGTTTGCGAAAGTTTCTTCCGTACTGACGAATTCGACAGGGTCTTTGTCCAGTACGTCACAACTTTGTGCTGCGAAGAACAGCAAGCCACACAGTGATATAATTGACTTTTTCATGTTCTTTGTTTTTTAAAATGTTACATTAATACCGAATGAATAAGAACGGGTAAACGGGTAAACACGTCCGCCGGCTTCTGTTGCCAAACTTCCGACAGTTGTGGCGCTTCCATCTTTCTTGGTCGTTGAAGAGTTACGGCTTCCGACAACGTCCGGGTCCAGATATTTATACAATCCGGTCGCATCCCAAAGGTTTTGGCCGCTGACATACACTTTCAACTGCTGTATGCCGATCCGGCTGGTTAATGTTTTCGGAATCGTATAGCTTAAAGTCACATCTTTCAAACGAATGAAAGCTCCGTTCTGGATATATTTGGTTTGTACTTGCTTACTTCTCTTGTCGAATAAAGGAACAGGATAATAAGCATTTGTATTGGTTTCTGACCAGGAGTTGTCGACATGGTAGTCGTTCAGGCAGGATGACCACATACCATCGTATCCCCAGAAGATCGGGCTATCCAACCAGATGTCACGCTTCATGGTTCCCTGGAAGAACAGACGGAGGTCGAAACCTTTCCATGATCCGCCAAGGTTGATATTGAAGTTGTAGCGTGGAGTATTGTTACCAATGACTTTACGGTCGCCGGAGTCGCCTACGCGGTTATTTCCCTGATTGATCTTGCCATCGCCATTTAAATCAGCATATTTGATATCACCCGGAATCCAGGTGTTGGAAAATAATTCTTGACGATGTGTATCTGCTATTTCTTTTGCCTCTGCTTCGCTTTGAATGAAACCTTCTGTGACATATCCCCAAATTTCACCGATTTTCATGCCTTTGTAGTAAGTTTCATTCAAACTCATTGTCGGGTTGTCATACCGGGTGATTTCAGATGTGTTGTCGGAAATACCGATACCAACGGAGTAACTTAGCGGGCTACCGGCAACATTCTTGATTTGGTCATTCCAAGTGATAGACAATTCCATACCTTTTGTACGCATGTCGGCGAGATTTTCTTTACCACCGGTTGTACCTAATACGGCCGGATATGTACGGCGTACGACCATGTCTTTCGTATCGCGGATGTAATAGTCGAACGATCCCGTCAAGCGTCCGTTTAGCATGGTCCAGTCTAAACCGACATTGGTTGTGTAAACTTTTTCCCATGTGATGTTTGAGCTTGCTAATGTCGGAGCTGTTAAAGCGCCTGCCATTTGCCCGTTAATCAGGTAGCTTAATGTTTTGCTGTTCAGATAACTCAGGTATTGGAAGTTTCCGTCAGTCACCTGGTTACCCAAGCCACCATAAGAAGCTCGCAATTTTAAGTTGTCGAAGAGATTTCGTGCCGGTTCGAAGAACGGTTCTTCGGAGATACGCCAACCGGCCGATACAGAAGGAAAGAATCCCCAACGGTCACCACTTGCATATTTGGACGAACCGTCATAACGTCCGTTTACTTCAAGCAAATAACGCTGCATATAGTCGTAATTCAAACGGAAGAACGCACCCTGTACAGCCCAGATCGTTCCGGTGAAAGTAGGCAGATTGTGCGTATTGGCAAGGTCAATGATAGGTTTGTCGTTGTTGAACAAACTCTGTGTGGTTACGGACAGGTTATTTGTCTTTTTGCTTTCCTGGTTATAACCGACCATTATACCGAAATTATGTGCATCGTTGAACGATTTTTTGTAATCGGCATATATGTTAAGCGCTTGATATGTCGTGCTATACCTTGCTTCTGTCAATTTGTTCGGACTTCCAGCAACCGAACTTTGGCTTCCGTCCGGATTGGTTTGGTAGAGCGTCTTAACGTTGTTTGTTTGGTTTTCGTAATACTTGTTGCCCGTATAATCTCCCTTTATGGATAAACCCGCAATCGGGGTCAGGTTGAATGCAGCAGTATACCACATATCGTCCGAGTTCATTTTATCCCGTCCTGCAAGTGCCATACGGCCTACATAGTTGTAGTTGAATCCGCTACCTCCGATACCTGCCCAGTCACCATTAGCTGTGTACATCGGAACCCAAGGCATTGAACGGTAGACTTCATAGTGGGCGGATTCACCCATATAATCTTTGACGTCTGGAGTATTGGATGTATTACGGTTATATTTCGTACGGAAAGTCAGTTCCAACCATTTGGTAATTTGAGTCGAATAGTTGAACGTCATGTTGATACGTCTGTATTCATCTGTCCCGTGACGTAAAAGGCCGTCTTGTCCTTTGTATCCGATAGAACCATAGTAAGTGCTCTTATCGGAGCCTCCGCTGATGCTTGCGTTGTGTTGTTGCATGAATGAAGGCTGGTACATTTCTTCAAACCAGTCAGTATTACCGGCATAAGCCCATTCGCCGACAGCTGTGATTTGACCGTCTGTTGCCGGGAAAGAAGAAGGACCTGTGCCGGCAATGTAAGCGTCAACAGCGTTGATTAATTCTTGAGACCATAGTTTGCCGTTTGAATTGGTCCCAGCTACGTTCATGGTTGCAAGCCATTTGTCGGATGAAATACCATCCGGCAGGCGGGATGCCTTTGACCAAGACAGATTGTTGTTGTAGTTAATTTGTACTTTCTGTTCTTTTTTACCTTTCTTTGTAGTGATCAATACCACACCGAAAGCTGCTCGAGCTCCATAGATAGAAGCGGAAGCAGCATCTTTCAACACAGATACGCTTTCAATATCTTGCGGGTTAAGCAAGGATAAATCTTCCGTTTCCACACCGTCAACCAGCAATAAAGCCGAACCGCCGTTCAGAGATGTTGTACCACGAATATTAAACGTCGTGCTTGCCGTCGGATCACCACTGGCAAAGTCGATGTTCAAGTTGGGCACAACGCCTTGCAAACCTTGTGCAATGTTACCGATCGGACGGTCTTCCAAGACGTCACCGTCTGCAATGCCTACAGCGCCAGTCAGGTTTACTTTCTTTTGTACGCCGTAACCAACCACTACGACCTCTTCCAGTTTCTGGGTATCTTCTGCCAATTTGATCTGAAGGGTGGATTGTCCGGCATATTTGATCTCCTGAGTTGTGTAACCGATGAAGGAAATCTGAATGATATCTCCGTTCTTTACACCTTCCAACACGAAATTACCGTCCATGTCGGTAATGTTTCCGTTGGTTGTTCCTTTCACTACGACGGATGCTCCGGCAACAGGGCCGAGGTCATCTTCAACAGTACCTGTGACTTTCCCGCTTTGCTGGGAAATACTCACGCTTTGCTTGGAGGGCGTTGTTTCTGCAAAAATGCTTGCGGGGAAACAAGTTGCACCTGCCAGCAAGATTAAGCCGATAGGTTTGAATTTTTTCAACATAATTTGTGTCTTAATATTTAATTGAAAGAATGTTCTTTTAATTAAAATGATGGCGCTTCTGATTGCGTTTCTATCTTTATATACAAAATGTGGAGTTTTTTAGTCTTTGCGTTTAGTCTTTATTTTCGTTTTGTTGTTAGTTCTAAAAGAACTCTGTACATTTCATATCGGTGTCAAAGATATGAAATTTCTGCATTGTAGTGTTATTTTTCTAAAAAAAATACGTTGAGATTTCTTTTTTAACATATTGTCCTTTTTCTTTATTTGATATAAGGTATTGTGTATCATTGAAGTGTGTGCGTTGAAAATAGACTGCTTGTGACCGAATAAACAGACAAACTTTGGCTTGTCCTCCCTGTCTGCTTTGTTAATAACTGTGAGTACGAGTATATTGTGCCTTTTATATAATTATTACATAAAAAACATGTTGCTTATAAGAATAAGATAATCAGAATTATATATTGATTGGTAAAACTGTACATATGCTAAAATACCAGAGTTCTTTTAGAACTAATAATAATAACTTCGGAGTCGTTTGGCAGCTTTTTAATTTTTTGTAGTCAAATCGAAAAAAATCTTGTTTGCTGTTTTTGTCTTTGATTTCTGCTCGTCTGTTCTAATCCTTGTGAAACAAAATCTGTCATTATCCCGCTATTTTACTTCCGGTGTGCCTTTCTCTTTCCTGTAAAGTTAAATACAAAACAACTTCTCTTTTTTTGTGTTAGATATATCAAAAAAGACGTTGGTTTCAGCCAAGACATGTATCAAATAAATTAAACAAAAAACATTAGTTATGTTGAAAAGAATGAAGCCTGTCAGCATGGTTTTGCTTGCGAGTACGTTGTGTTTTTCCGGAAACATATATGCGGCCTCAGGCGCAGGCAATCCGATCACTGGCATTTCCCAGCAAAATGGAAAAGTAACGGGAGTCGTTGAGGATGCTTTAGGGCCAGTCGCCGGCGCATCTGTGATTATAAAAGGAACTACCCACGGGACGATGACCGATATGGACGGTAATTTCACACTGGACGGCGTGAAAAAAGGCGATGTGATCCAGATCTCTTTTATCGGTTATACCACCCAGGATATTCCTTATACCGGACAAACCTCCCTGACTGTAAACCTGGAAGAAGACACGCAGAAACTGGATGAAGTGGTGGTGACCGCTTTAGGTATGAAGCGTGACAAGAAAGCATTGGGCTATGCGATGCAGGAGCTGAAAGGCGACGACCTGCTGGCCTCCCGCGAACCGAATCTTGCCAATTCACTCTCCGGTAAAGTCTCCGGTCTGCAGATCGTCCGTTCCAGTAATGGAGTGGGAGGATCGTCGAAGATCGTGCTCCGCGGTAACAGCTCGTTGACCGGCAGCAACCAGCCGCTGATCGTGGTGGACGGTACGCCGATGGATAACTTCACCGGCGGTGTGGACGACGTCTGGGGCAATTCCGGTGCCGATATGGGTAATGGGCTTTCCGATATCAATCCCGAAGACATCGAGTCGATGACTGTCCTGAAAGGAGCTTCGGCTGCCGCCCTCTACGGTTCGAGAGCCGGTAACGGCGTGATCCTGATCACGACCAAGTCGGGACGGAAGAATGAAGGGTTAGGCATTACGGTGAATGCCGGGATCACGGCCGAGTCTATTTTTCTGAAGCCGGACATGCAGAACAGTTTCGGACAAGGTTCGGTCGGCGTCTACGACAACCAGTCCCGCATGAGCTGGGGGCCGAAAGCCGAGGGGCAGATGGTGACAGATTGGCGCGGCCTACAGGTGCCTCTCCGTACGTATGACAATATTGATGCTTTCTTCCGCACCGGAACATCTTTTAATGAAGGCGTCAGCTTCCAGCAGAATATCAACGGGACGTCTGTCTTTACGTCTATCAACCGCTCGGACGATGCCGGGATCACGCCGGAATCCAAGCTGAACAAGACGAACATCACCTTGCGTGCAACCACTTTCCTCGACAAAGCCGAAAAATGGAAAGTCGACGCCAAAGTGAACTATATCAATATGAATGCCCACAACCGCCCGATACAGGGTGTGAACCCGTCGAATGCGTTCAGCACGATTTACAACCTGCCGCGTTCCCTGAATGTGGCCGAGTTTAAAGATTGTGTGGACGAAGCGGGCAATATGATCTGGTGGGATGCCGCCCGCAACCCGCAGGAAAACCCGTACTGGGTCACTAAATACCGGCAGAACAACGATACCCGTAACCGTCTGTTGGGCAATGTCTCGCTGAAGTATGCACCGACCAATTGGTTCGATATCGAGCTGCGCGGCGGTACGGACTATTATACGACAACCAAGAACGAGAAAGTCTATGCCGGCGGCAATACGACGCCCCGCGGACTGTATAACGAAGGTTCCGAAACATTTTATGAAAACAATTATAGTTTTCTGGCGACCGCCCGCAAGGATAACCTGCTCAGCCGTCTGGGCGGCTTCGTGACATTCGGTGGCAACCTGATGATGCAGGAGAGGACTAAGATGAATGCGTCGGCAGGCGAATTGCTGGTCCCGAACCTTTTCTCCCTGAACAACGGTATCAATAAACCGACTGTGACATCCGAACTGATCCGCCGGAAGATGAACTCCCTGTACGGCTCGTTGCAGCTGAACTGGGACGGCTATCTGTTCCTCGACGTGACGGCGCGTAACGACTGGTCGTCTACGATGTCGAAGGCCAACCGTTCTTATTTCTACCCTTCGGTCAGCCTGTCGGGGGTGATCTCGGATATGCTGCCGAAGATCGGTGGAAGCATGCCGGAGTGGTTCACCTTTGCCAAGGTGAGAGCCTCTTATGCGGAGGTCGGTAACGATTTGGACCCTTATCAACTATATAATAATTACACGGTCGGCAAAGACGACAATGGCAATACGACGGCCTCTCCCGGCCAGGTCCTGTTCAACTCCGACGTTCGAAGCGAGCTGATCAAGTCGTGGGAAGCCGGTTTCGACATCCGCTTCTTCCAGAACCGACTGGGGCTGGACTTCGCCTGGTATAAGACGAATGCGACCCGCCAGTTGCTGAACCTGCCGCTCGACCCGTTTGCCGGCTACAGTTCCCGCAAGGTCAACGCCGGTAACATCCAGAACGAAGGGTTGGAAATCTCTCTGAACGGCGACATCTTCCGGAGCGTCAATCCGCAAGGTTTCAGTTGGAATGCCACGGCGCAGTTCTCGCTGAACCGCAACAAGATCATCGACCTCTATCCGGGCGTGACGCTCTATGACATCAAGACGCTGGATGCGATCCAGATTGTGGCTGTGCAGGGTGGTTATTACGGCGATATTTATGGCCAGACATTCCTGCGTGTGACGGACAAGAACGATCCGCACTACGGACAGGTGATCGTCGGGGAAGACGGCCTGCCGCTGATCTCGACCGAGAAGAGCAAAGTCGGTAACCAGAATCCGGACTGGATGCTCGGTCTGACGAACAATTTCTCTTATAAAGGATTCAATCTGAGTTTCCTGGTCGACTTCCGCATCGGCGGCGATCTGTATTCGGCAACCGCTTCCAACCTCTATGTCCGCGGTAATGCGGCCGGCACGGTGGTGAACGGCGACCGGCAGAACTTCGTCGTGCCCAACACGGTTGTCCGGAAAGACGGCGGATATGTTGAAAACACCGTCCCGGTGACGCATCAGAACTATTGGGAACGCATCGGCTCGACCGGCAATTACGGCCTGCCGGAGGTCTTTACGTACGACGCGACTAACATCCGCCTGCGTAACATCACGCTCGGTTACGATTTCAACCGCGCCATGCTGAAGAACACTCCGTTCCAACGCCTGCGCCTGTCCGCCACCTGTAATAATGTGTGGATGATCCATTACAAACTGCCGGGCATCGACCCCGAATCTGTTTCGGCAACCAATACGAATGCGACCGGGTTCGAGAACGGGGCGGCTCCGACAAGCCGTTCGTTCACGTTCAACGTGACGGTCGGATTTTAGTAATTGAAAATTGAGAATTGAAAATTGAAAATTAGAGAAATATGAGCACGAAAAATATATTGTTGGCAGGACTGTTCTCAATGGCGGCCTTGTTTTCTTCCTGTAGCGATTTTCTGGAAATAAATGAAGACCCGAACCAGGTGGGAGAGGAAAAGGTGAAGCCCGAATGGTTCCTGAACGCCTCGATCATCGGCGACCAGATGAATCCGGAGATCGCCGAGCGTATTTTTATCCTGACCTGGAACCGGGCGGCCCGTTTCAACCGGGGAAGCGGTTTCACGATCGGCACGGATAATAATGACTATATCACGCTTTACCTGAGTAATGACTACGCCGTGAAGTGGCTGAACCAGGCGACCAAAGCGATCCAGCTGGGCGAGAAGAAAGTGGCCGACGGCGAGGCGGATCTCTATCCCTATTATAAGAATGTGATCCAGATGGCGCGCATCTGGCGGGCGTATCTGAACTCGGAAGTGGCCGACGGTTTCGGTCCGATTCCGGCATTGGACGCCTTCTCAGGCGTTCCGGCCGAATACGACAGTGTGGAAACCATTTACGGCTTTATCCTGAAGGAACTGAAAGAGGCCGAAGCGGCGCTCGATCCTTCGATCAATATGTCTCCGATGGCTGCTGAGGATGCCTTCTATGCCGGGGATGTGACGATGTGGAAGAAATATGCCAACTCCCTGCGTATGCGTCTGGCCATGCGTATTGTGAATGCTGATCCGCAGTTGGCCCGGAGCGAGTTTGAAGATGCCGCCTCGAAGGGGTATATCTCGTCCGTCGCAGAGCTGGCCGGTGTGCAGGAGAAGGATGGTTGGAGCGACCTGACGAGCGTCATGTCGCGCACGTGGAATGCACAGGCTATGTCTGTTACCTTTAAAAACCTGGTTGTCGGTCTGGGAGACATCGAATTTCCGTTGCCCGATTCGTTGAAGGCGCATCTGAAAGACCCGCACAGCTATCTGGGCTTGTATCTGGATAAACATTTCCCGTTGACGACGAACGACCCGTGTGCCGGGTTCTATTTCGACGGCATTCCGCAGTATGTCGACCCGCGCGCGCCGAAACTGTTCAGCGTTGTCGGCTGGAACGACGGCGTGGTCTATTCCGACTATATAGGAGCTGCCAGCGAGGTGAAGCCAGTCTCCCTTTTTGACCCGAACGACAACGCGAAGCCGATGCTGACGATCGACCCGCGATACACCTGGGGCACTTGGGTGGCCGGCGAATGGGACGTGAAAGGTGGTTTGTCTACCGAACTGACCGGAAAGAACTACAACTATCCATCCATGTCCAAACAATACCGCATGAGTACTAAGAAGCGTGTCTATTTCGGTCCCTGGGAGAGCTATTTTCTGTTGGCCGAGGCTGCCGTGCGCGGCTGGAATGTTCCGGGTTCCGCCAAAT
Organism: uncultured Parabacteroides sp.; assembly: GCA_900552465.1. GTDB lineage: Bacteria > Bacteroidota > Bacteroidia > Bacteroidales > Tannerellaceae > Parabacteroides. The sequence continues at coordinate 27,290 of URZO01000022.1, forward strand.
CGAACTACGAGAACGGCGTGACCGCCAGTTTCGAATACCAGGGCTTGCAGAGTGAAGCAGGGGCTTATCTGGCTTCGACCGCCTATAACCGGATCGGGACTTCCGTCAGCTTCGACCATACGACGGAAGCCACCCCGTACACCATCAATTATGTCGATCCTTATACAAAGGAAAACAAGACGATGACTTACCGGTATCCGAAGAATTCCATCTATCGCGGCGGTGCCTACAACAACGACGCGATGACAAAGATCTTCACCCAGAAATACATCGCACAGATGCCCTGGCTGCCGGAAGAGGTCTGGAGCGACCATCGTCGCATCGGATTGCCATTCTTCGAGAACCAGGCTGTCGAAAAGGATTACAATCCGCTGAACCAGGTTCCGCTCACAGTCGCAACCTCAAAAGAATGCCGTCTGGAATTTTATCCGAAGCGTTATCGCTACCCGGCCAATATCCAGACAAACAATCTGGCGGGCTATAACAAGGCGCTCGAACTGCTGGGCGGCCCCGATGTCGTCGGTACCGCTTTGTGGTGGAGCCAGAAGTAAGACACACACGCTCCATATATATAATGTTGTCAGCGTCACACGTTTTCGGATGTGTGGCGCTGTTTTTGTTACACAAATCCCTCTCACCGGAAATAGTAATAATAGAGTATTTTATCTTAAAGATAGAACTTGTTTCATCTGTTATAATGACAGACCTTTGCGTAGTCACTGTAAATACAATTACATCATATACATAAAGAAATGACTACAAAACGAACAAAAAGTTCTTTCCGGACGATGAGTTCCAAAAGGAAGCTCGAATCCATATTCCTGTTTGTGACAGGGCGGTGCAATGCTAAATGTGCCATGTGTTTTTATGCAGAGGAAATGGATAAAAAGGAGCCGGACTTGACTTTTGATGAGATTAAAAAGATCTCGGAGACAGCCGGCGAGATTAACCGCTTGTGGATTTCCGGCGGTGAGCCGACTTTGCGTGAAGACTTGCCGGAGATAATCGAGATGTTTTACAAGAACAACCAGGTGAAAGACGTCAACATTCCGACTAACGGACTGAAACCGGAACGGATCGTCGAGTGGGTGACCCGCCTGCGTAAGAGCTGCCCCGAAACCAATTTCAACGTCAGCCTTTCGCTCGACGGCTTTGGAAAGACACACGATATCCAGCGTGGCGTTCCGGGCAATTTCTATAAAGCACTCTACACCTTGAAGCTGGTGGACGAACACTTCCGCGATGACGGCAAAGTACTGAAGAATATTGCGACTGTGATCACCAAGTACAATATCGACGAGATACAGGATTTCATGCTCTGGGTCTTTGCCCGCTTCCACACTTCGACGCATACGATCGAAGCTGCTCGCGGTATGACGCGTGACGACGGGGTAAAGATCCTGACCGAATCATCCCTGAGAAAGATTCAGGACGACGTTGCACACATCTATTCCGGTTATGCCGATCGTATGGTGCAGGAGACAAGTGGTTTCAGGAAACCGATTACCCGTTTCTTCTATCTCGGTTTCATTCGTACATTATATAATGTCCGTGCCAGCAACATCGACGAACCGACGCCTTGGGGAATGGACTGTACGGCCGGCGAGACAACTTTGGTGATCGACTACGACGGCCGCTTCCGTGCCTGCGAACTGCGGGATCCGCTCGGAAATCTGAAAGATTATGGCTGCGACGTCAGCAAAGTGATGCAAAGCGATGCCATGAAACAAGAGATAGAGGCGATCGGACATGGGGCAAAGGCGAATTGCTGGTGTACGCACGGTTGCTGGATCACTTCATCCATCGTTTTCAATCCGAGTAAGATGTTAGGAATGGTCTACAAAGGCTATCGTGAAATGAAGAAGCTGAACCGCCCGATTGTCTTTGATGAAGAAATGCTTCGCGGCATGGAAGATAAATATGGCCTTGATCGCGAGAAGTTAGATGCATTGCATATCGGCAAGAGTTAAGCGATATAAAAAAAAGTTTCATCTTCTTCTTGGTGCTGAAACTTTTGTTTCATTTGTTTCTTAATGGTGGAACTTTAGTTTCACTTAGGAGAAACTTTTGTTTCATCCCGAGAGAAACTAAAGTTTCATCGGGATGAAACTAATTTTACATACTGATGAATAATAAAAAAGGTTGGCAGGTGTTCGTTCGAACTTACCTGCCAACCTTTTTTATATTAAGTAAGACAATAATTACTTATTGCATGCCTTCTGTTGTCATTTCTTTGTTGATCTTCTTGACCAATCCCTGCAACACTGCGCCCGGGCCCAGTTCGATGAAATGGTCTGCACCGTCGGCAATCATGTTCTGTACACTCTGTGTCCAGCGAACCGGAGCGGTCAACTGGGCGATCAGGTTTGCCTTGATTGTTTCAGGGCAGGTTTCGCCTTTTGTGCTTACATTCTGGTAAACAGGACATGTCGGTTTATGGATCGGAGTCGCTTCAATAGCAGCAGCCAGTTCGGCACGGGCCGGTTCCATCAACGGAGAGTGGAAAGCACCGCCCACTTTCAGTTTCAGTGCACGTTTTGCACCGGCAGCCAGCATCTTTTCGCAAGCCGCTTCGATACCAGGTACAGAACCCGAGATAACAAGCTGGCCCGGACAGTTGTAGTTTGCACATACAACCACTTCGCCTTCGATGCTTGCACAGATCTCTTCTACTTTCTCATCCGGCAATGCCAGTACGGCTGCCATTGTCGAAGGAGTGGCTTCGCAGGCTTTCTGCATCGCCATAGCACGTTTAGACACCAGCACGAGGCCGTCTTCGAAAGACAGGGCACCGGCTGCAACAAGTGCAGAGAACTCTCCTAAGGAGTGTCCGGCCGTCATATCCGGTTTGAACTGGTCACCTAATGTTTTAGCAAGAATGACTGAGTGTAAGAAAATAGCAGGTTGTGTCACTTTTGTCTGACGCAGATCTTCGTCTGTTCCGGCGAACATCAGGTCAGTGATGCGGAAACCAAGGATTTCATTAGCTTTCTCAAACATCTCTTTTGCAAGAGGATTGTTATCGTAAAGGTCCTTTCCCATTCCGACAAACTGTGCACCCTGACCGGGAAATACATACGCTTTCATTTTTTCTAATCTTTTTCTAATTTCAGTTTTTTAAGATGGCACAAAGGTAATAAATTTAGAATAATAGGGGTACTATTCATTACAAATTGTATCTTTGCCCATCGATAAGAAGAATATTAACGACTAATTTATATAATATCATGGATCAATTATTATTTCTTGGAAATTTAGGAACAGGCGAAATTGTTATCATTGCCATTGTTGTGTTATTGCTTTTCGGCGGTAAGAAAATCCCTGAACTGATGAAAGGTATCGGTAAAGGTGTGAAGAACTTTAAAGACGGTGTAAAAGGATTAGAAGACGACATTAAGCTGGACGACACAGAAAAGAAGTAAAAGATGGCAGAATTAGAACAAGAAGAAATGTCCTTCTGGGACCACCTGGAGGCACTTCGTTGGACTTTGTTCCGTTCTTTTTTAGCGCTCTTTGTTTTTGCTATAGGCAGTTTTGCCTTTATGCGGGGGGAAAATGGAATCTTCCACCGCGTAATAGAGGCTCCTTGTTCATCTGATTTTATCTTTTATCGATGGCTGTGCGAGCTGAACCAGTGGTTGGCGAATATCAGTCCGTGGTTTGATGTCTTACCGGATTTCTGTAATGATAATTTTCATGTGCAGATTTTTAATATCAAACTGGCATCTCAGTTCTTTACTCACATGACGACCTCGTTCTGGTTGGCGCTTGTACTTACTTTTCCCTATCTGATGTGGGAGATCTGGAAGTTTATCAGCCCGGCACTGTATGAGAACGAGAAAAAGAATGTCAAATGGGTATTCCTCTTGGGAACGATTATGTTCTTTATCGGATGTGCGGTCGGATATTTTATGGTATTCCCGATGACACTGCGATTTTTGGCAACGTATGAATTGAGCTCTAATATCATAGAACAGGTCTCTTTGGATTCGTACATGGATAATTTCCTGATGCTGATCTTTGTGATGGGGATTGTCTTTGAAATGCCGTTGGTTTCGTGGCTGTTGTCGCAGATCGGTCTGCTGAAGCGTTCGTTCTTTCATAAGTATAGACGACATGCTATTGTGGGCTTACTCGTTGCGGCTGCCTTCATAACTCCGAGTAGCGATCCGTTTACATTGAGTGTCGTATTCTTCCCGTTGTATGGATTGTTTGAATTGAGTGCGCTATTTGTAAAGAAAGCACCTCCCGAAGAAGAGGAAGACGAGGATGAAGAAAATACGGAAATAGCAACAGTCTAAAACTACAGACGTTGTAAAATAGTTATAGAAGAGACGCAACCTTTAAACGGTGCGTCTCTTTTTTTGTATCTTTGTCAGGACTAAAACAAGAATTAAACATGAGGCACATATCCTTATTGGCGGTCTCCTTGCTGGCTCTGGTAGCCTGCACGCCGGAAAAACAACAGGAGGCGGAAGATTATACGCAATATGTAAACCCTTTGATCGGGACGGATTTTACCGGTAATACATACCCCGGGGCACAAGTTCCTTTCGGGATGGTCCAGCTAAGTCCGGACAATGGTTTGCCCGGCTGGGACCGTATTTCGGGGTATTTCTATCCCGATACGACAATTGCCGGTTTCAGTCATACACATCTCTCCGGAACGGGTGCAGGCGACCTGTACGATATCTCTTTCATGCCGGTAACACGTCCGTATAAAGAAGCTCCCGCACCGTTGGGAATCTATTCGACCTTTTCCCATAATGACGAAGCCGTTTCGGCCGGCTATTACCGTGTCTTGCTGAAAGACTATAATATCAATGTCGAACTGACGGCTACCGAGCGTTGCGGCATCCAGCGTTACACATTCCCGAAAGCGGAGGCTTCCGTCTTTCTGAACCTGAAAAAGGCGATGAACTGGGACTTTACGCTGGATTCGCGTATCGAGGTGGTCGATTCGATGACGGTTCGCGGCTATCGCTTCTCGCAAGGCTGGTCTCCACTTCAGCATGTTTATTTCGAGACTCGCTTCTCCAAACCTTTCACGGCCTGCCATATCGATACAACTTCCATTGCGACGAAAGACCGGGGTTGGATCGGTACAGCCTATATCGCCCGTTTCGATTTTAATACGGAGAAAGATGAGGAAATCCTCGTTACGACAGGAATATCCGGCGTCAGCATGGAAGGAGCTGGTAAGAATCTGCGTGCAGAAGCCCCGAAAGACGATTTCGACTACTATCAGGCAAAGGCGGCCGGTGAATGGAACAAGCAACTGGCCAAAATAGAGGTAAAGAGTTCTAATACGGACGATATGGTGAAGTTCTACACCGCACTCTATCATTCTATGATCGCCCCGACAATCTATAGTGACGTAGACGGTTCCTACTATGGCCCGGATCAGCAAATCCACAAGGCGGACGGATGGACGAACTATTCGACCTTCTCTCTGTGGGACACTTATCGCGCCGCTCATCCGCTCTTCACCTACACCGAACCCGAACGGGCAAACGATATGGTCAAAGGGTTCCTGAAATTCTATGAACAGGGCGACGCGTTGCCGTTGTGGAACCTGTATGGCTGGGAGACAAATATGATGATCGGTTATCATGCCGTTCCCGTCATTGTGGATGCTTACCTGAAAGGTATCGGAAACTTTGACCCCGAAAAGGCGCTCGAAGCCTGTATCGCGACGGCTAACCGGGACGATTACCGGGGAATAGGCGAGTATAAGAAGTTGGGATATGTCCCGGCTTACAGCGATCCGAAGAAATGGGAAAGTTGGTCCCTGTCCAAGACGCTGGAATATGCCTATGATGATTATTGCATCGCTACGATGGCCGAGAAGATGGGTAAGACGGAGATTGCCGACGAGTTCTATAAACGTGCCCAAAACTACCGGAATGTCTATAATCCGGCAACCTCCTTTATGCAACCGCGTGACGAGAAAGGCAATTTCGTTGCCAACTTCAATCCCGACGATTATACGGAAGATATCTGTGAAAGCAACGGCTGGCAATATTTCTGGTCTGTCCCCCAAGACCTGGACGGCCTGATCGGCCTTGTCGGAAGCAAGGAACGCTTTGCGGAAAAGTTGGACAGCATGTTCACCTATGTCCCTAAATCAAACGAAGACCTGCCGATCTTCAGTACCGGCATGATCGGGCAATATGCGCACGGCAACGAACCGAGCCATCATGTGATTTATTTATACAATAAGGTCGGACAGCCCTGGAAGACCCAGAAATATGTGGCGGAAGTACTGCACGATCTGTATCGGAATGCTCCAGATGGCATCTGCGGTAACGAAGATTGTGGGCAGATGTCGGCCTGGTTCGTGTTCAGCTCCATGGGTTTCTATCCGGTCGATCCGATAAGCGGCAAATATGAGATCGGAACCCCGTTGTTCCCGGAAGTGAAGATGCATCTGGCAAACGGAAAAGCCTTTACGATCCTGGCACCGGCAGTAAGTCCCGAGAATATTTATATCCAATCTGTTAAACTGAACGGCCAGCCCTACGACAAGAGCTACATCACCCATGAACAGATCATGAACGGCGATACGCTGGAGTTTGAGATGGGAAATCAGCCGGGACCGGTTTGGTACAAGTAATATCTGTAATTGCCATGAAAAAGAAACTAATCTTATTTTGTCTTGTATGCTCCTGTGTCGCACTCTCTGCTTTTGCACAGGAGCGCGAATATGTGATTGTCGTACATGGAGGCGCCGGGAATATGGGTGACCTCCAGGACGATCCTGAAAGGTCTGTTCAGTATTACGCCGCTTTGGATTCGGCCCTGATGATCGGCGACCGTATTTTGGCCTCCGGAGGCGAAGGCCCGCAGGCGGTGATGGCTGTGATTAACTATTTTGAAAGTAATCCTTTGTTTAATGCTGGAAGAGGAGCAACGTGTACGGCCGACGGGACGTTCGAACTGGATGCATCCATTATGGAAGGCAAAGATCTTTCCGCCGGTGCTGTCGCCGGCGTGAAAACAGTCAAGCACCCCATTAATGCAGCCTATGCCGTAAAGACAAAGACTGACCATGTGATGCTGAGCGGGAGCGGGGCTGACGCTTTCGCTAAAGAGCAAGGTCTGGAACTGGTAGACAATATGTATTTCGCTACTCCCAAGACATTGAGTTGGATTGAAAAGCTGAAGCAGGAAAGCAAAAAGAACGGCACTGTCGGTTGCGTCGTTCTGGATAAGAACGGTAATCTGACAGCCGGTACCAGTACAGGCGGCATGTTTAAGAAGAAATGGGGACGTATCGGCGATTCTCCGGTGATCGGCGCCGGCACGTATGCGGACAACAATAGCTGTGCCGTTTCCTGCACCGGGCATGGTGAGTACTTTATCCGGCATGCGGTTGCGTTTAATGTCTGTGCCCGCTATAAGTATTTGCTGGAGCCGGTGGAAAAGGCTGCCGGCTATATTATCAATACCGAACTGAATACGAATGAAGGCAACGGCGGCCTGATCGCAGTCGATAAAGAGGGCAATATAGCCATGCCGTTCAACAGTACGGGAATGTTTCGTGGCTATTTATACAAACTGAAAGGAACGGATAAAGTCGAAAAGGAAGTCGGAATAGGAGATAAGATGGTTCGCTATGGCCCAGCAAAGCCATAGCGATCAGTCGCTTTCTTACTTGATCTTATAAAAGAACCGGATAGCTGCATGCACCAGCTTATCCGGTAATAATCCTTTCATTCTGGCAAATAACACCTGATCGAATGGACCGACCTTTGTCCGGAATGCCGGACGTTTGGCCTCTACCAACTTGCAAATGACGCGTCCCAGTTTTTGCGGATCGGAACCGTTATCCTCAGCCTGTTCTATGATCTTCATCGAGCGGGCAAATGTCTCTTTATAATCCGGATGTTCCTGTGTGGCCGAAGATATATTCCGGTTAGCTGTGAAATTGGTATTGAAATCACCCGGTTCGACAAGGCAGACTTGAATGCCGAACGGACGGACTTCATTGGCCAGTGCTTCGCTATATCCTTCGACTGCGAATTTCGAGGCAGAATAAAATCCCTGGAAAGGCACAGCTATGACGCCTCCTATGGAACTGATGTTGATGATTTTCCCTTTTCCGGCTTTGCGCATATAAGGCAATATGGCACAGCAAACTCGCGTTACTCCGGTAAAGTTAGTATTCATCTGCCAGGCTATTTCTTCGTCAGTAGCCAATTCTATGGCGCCGCTTATCCCGACTCCGGCATTGTTGACGACCACGTCGATGCGCCCCTGTTCAGATATGATTCGGGTCACAGCTTCCTGTATGGAAGCCGCGTCGGTAACATCCATTTTAATCATCCGGACTTCTTCGGATGTGTCGGCTGTTATTTTCCGGCTTGTTCCATACACGGTATGTCCTTGCTGCGCCAATAGGGAAGCTGTTATTTTTCCGAAACCGGAAGATGCGCCGGTTACTAATATGATTTGCTTGTTTGCCATTCTTTTTTGTATTTACATCTCCAGGACAATCTGACGGTATTCAGTCGGTGTCATGCCATATTTCTCGCGAAAAAGACGGTAGAATGTCCGGACATTGTTGAAGCCTGAGTCGGCGGCTACTGCCGGGATCGTATAGTTTGTATAGTCCTTGAGCAATAGAATGGAATATTCCAGTCGCATATTATTGATATAACCGTTGAAATTCGTACCTGTGAATGTCTGGATCAGAGATGCGATACGGTTCTTGTTAATGTGTGTACGCCTGATAATCGAATCTCTGGATAGTTCGGGATCCAGGAATAGACGTTCTTTTGTCAGGATACGGTCCAGTTCTTCAAACATTGTTTTGTCTTCTTCAGTATAGGACGCAGGGGTATTGTCTTTCGGAATGTCCCCAGAAGTTCCGGTTTCTTCTTTTTCCTTTGTGGATTCCGCCTCAATGGACTGTGTGAGCTTATGTATTTCTTCCTTTGCAAGATTTAATTCGTCTTTGTAGGAAAGAAGAGAGTCAATCTGCATGACCATAAGACGGTTTTTGCGGCGAGTCGTTCGCAGGTTTTGCCAGATCAGCCAGAGGATGATTCCTAACAACAGGATTGTACCTATCGCTGCTACCGAAAGTATCCGGTGGGTATGAAGTTCAGCATCCTGTTTCTGTATCTGCTTTTCTTTTTCCTGCGTATCATAAATAGTCGCCATTTCAAGCGCATTACTTCTTTGTTTCCTCTGATTCAGGCTATCGGTTTGCTCCATCGCTTTTTGGGTATAGAAAAGGGCCTGTTCCGGTTGCCGTAATTGCTTATAGGCTTCTGCCAGGTTTAGGAAAGTTGACCGCCGGACGGAATTGATGCTGTCGCCATCTTTTAGAAAACTGGCATAAGGCATTGCCAAAGCGATTACCTTCTGAAAATCCTTTTTGATTTGATAATAGCTGATCATTAATTCTTGGGCGATTAACGTCTCGTGTTGCGGGTTATTGAGCAGTTTGTCAAACCATTGCTGCCCTTTGGCCGCATCACCGGACTTTGCATACAGGCAAGCAATATTACCATATGCCATACAATATTCTTTATCCAGTGCGTTTAAAGGAATCTTCCAGGGATATGGCCCGTCTTTTATAGGCTCCAGCTTTGTAATAGTTTCATATTGTTTTAGTGCTGACCGGATAGCGGCGTTAAGGTCACCATCTTCGGCCTGCCAATGGGAAAGGTCGCTGTAATATTTAGCTTGCGTTTGATAATTCTTGGCAGTAACCATTTTCTCCGTTTGAAGCGAATCTATTTTTTGTTGTATCAGCCCGATTGCCTCATTCAGCCAGGTATAGGCTTTTTCTTTGTCACCAGTAGCCCTGTATATTCTTGCAATAACCCAGAATGGATGATGTTTATTATTGTTGCTGGCTCCTTTTTTGTCAATTTGCCGCACCATCTCTTCCGCATAATACATTGCCTGTTCATAGTCTTCTATATAGATCATGCTTTCAACCATGTTTACGCACATGTTGAAGTAGAACTGCGGGTTATTGCGAACAGAGTCATTTGCCAGTGTCCGTTTAGCCATTTCGATAGCCATCCGTTCCTGTCCTTTTTTTCCATAAATCTGAGTGGTGACCCAATCGATCTGATATTCCGGTGCTTTCTTTTGTTGCCGGACGAGTTCGACAATTCTCAATGCTTTATCAGGATTGGTTTCTGCGATATAGCGAGCTAGTTTAATATCGATAAGGCTGTCAGGAATAGATTCTTGTGCCGATAAACCGGAGGAACTCCGGATGATTCCAAACAGTATGCATACAATAATTAAATATTTCATGATAGAACTTTATACTGTTTACAAATATATGGCAAAATTATTATATAGTAGGGTCCGTGTCATCCTTTTTTATTGCCTTATCGATATATTCAACTAGTTTTCTGTTTTTAAATCCGACTGTATACTTATATTTCATTATCAATAAAAATATGATATCGATTAGTATCAGGATAATAATAACAACGAAAAGTATCAGACCTGGGCTGACTCCGATTACTTCCGTGTTACAGATATCCGTATATGTATGTAAAAAAGATATCATATTATTTAATGATTAATTCGTATTATGCTTTATATTGCTCGGATGTGGAAACTGTACGATTTTCACATCCTTCTTTTCTTTATGTGAAACTGACTTTTTTAAAACCGGCGATTGCTGGTATTGTTTTTGTATATTATCCATTAGAATTATTTCGCAAGCATCCAATACTTGTTTTATAGTTTCTGCCTCCAAAAACGTTTTATCAGCAATAGCCTGGATCATCTGTTTTTTATTCATGTTGTAATTATTAGAGGTTTTTAAATTGTATTGCAAAGAAATGGATGTTCTGACAAGCATGCAAATGTTTTTGAGTGCTACTTGTCTCATTTTGTCACGAAGTTGTGACAAATAGTCCCAATCGGATTGTAGGAAAAATTATTTGTATCTATCGGGACTATTTGTCATAGATGGAAACTTTTTGTCGTTCTTTTTTGTTTTAAATTCGCTTCATTTGTATTGCATATAAAAAAATGAAAATAACATGAATACGCATTATTCATCTTTGGGACAAATTCTGATGTCACCCGAATCATATTTGACTGTCCCTGCGAAAACAGGAGTTGATGTTGAAATCTGGGTGTATAGTCAGTCCGGACGCTTGATCTCTTATATTACGGGAAAAAGTTTATCTGAAAAGTATGTCTGCCTGTGTAAAAACAAGAACGGGACGGATATGGCATCGATTGCTGTTGTTAACATAGAGGAAGTGAGCTATGTTTATAAAATTAAAAGAGCCTGAATCATCCAGGCTCTTTTTTGTGGAAAAGACAATTACACAGATAAGATATGTATAAAAGGATCGCAAAACGAGGTTTCTTTCCAAAAAAGTTATTACTTTGCAACTGATTTAGACTACTAACAATTAAAAGATAACAAACTAATACCATGATTTGGAACGAAACTATTGAATGTATGAGCCGCGAAGAAATGCGGAAATTACAAAGTATCCGTTTGCGGCGGGTTGTTGAACACGCATACCATAATTCTCCGTTCTATCGTAAGAAGATGCAGGAAATGGGGATTACTCCGGATGATATCCATTCTATTGACGATATTGTAAAGCTCCCGTTTACCGTTAAACAAGACTTGCGTGATAATTATCCTTTCGGGCTGATGGCCGTGCCGATGTCTGAAATCGTACGTTTGCATGCTTCTTCCGGGACGACAGGCAAACCTATCGTTGTGGGATATACCCGGAAAGACTTGTCTATCTGGTCTGAAGCCGTGGCACGTTGTCTGACTGCATACGGTTTGACAAAGAATGATTCCGTTCAGGTTTCGTATGGTTACGGATTGTTTACCGGAGGTTTGGGTGCGCATAGCGGCGTGGAAAATATTGGAGGAACTGTAATCCCGATGAGTAGCGGTAATACACAGAAGCAGATTCAGTTGATGCACGATTTCGGAGCTAAAGGGTTGGCTTGCACGCCTTCTTATGCATTGTATTTGGCAGAAACGATTCATTCTTCAGGTATTCCTCTGGAAGAGTTTAAACTGCGTGTCGGTGCTTTTGGCGCTGAACCCTGGACGGAAAACATGCGGAAGGAACTGGAAGAGAAACTGAATATTAAGGCTTATGATATTTATGGCCTGACGGAGATTTGTGGTCCGGGAGTAGGAGGAGAGTGCGAATGCCAGAACGGTACACACCTGTGGGAAGATCATTTCTTCCCGGAGATCGTAGATCCGGTCACGTTGCAGCCTGTAGAACCCGGAGAGCAGGGTGAACTGGTTTTCACTACGCTGACAAAAGAAGGTATGCCGATGATCCGCTACCGCACGCGTGACCTGACGCATCTGATCTATGAAAAGTGTGAATGCGGCCGTACGGCAGTCCGTATGGGACGTATCCTTGGGCGTAGTGACGATATGCTGATTATCCGTGGTGTGAACGTATTTCCGTCACAGGTGGAATCCGTTATTCTTGAAATGCCTGAATTCGAGCCGCATTACCTGATTGTGGTGGATCGCGTGAACAATACGGATACATTCCAGATACAGGTGGAAGTGCGTCAGGAATATTATTCGGATGAAATGAATAAGATGATTGCCCTGAAGAAGAAAATAGCAAACCGTATGCAGAGTGTGATCGGTTTGCAGCCCGATATAAAAATTGTCGAGCCGCGTAGTATCGAACGTAGTATGGGCAAAGCCAAGCATGTGGTCGATAATCGCAAATTAGTATAAACCCCTAAAGATTAAATGCTATGTTAATTAAACAGTTGTCTATCTTTCTGGAGAACAAGAAAGGCCGTTTTACGGAAGTTGCAAAGATATTGGGTGAAGCCGGTGTAAACATGTCGGCCTTCACGGTTGCCGAAAATTCGGATTTCGGAATTTTGCGTTTGATTGTGTCGGATACGGATACGGCCATTAAGGTTTTACGTGAACGTTTGTATGCGGTAAGCGTAGCCGATGTGGTCTGCCTGCATTGTCCCAATCAGCCGGGTGCATTGGCTAAAGCGATGGATATCATTACTTCAGCCGGAATATTTATTGAATATATGTATGCTTTTTCGCAGGGAGAAGCGGCTAATGTGATCATTCGTCCGGACAATGTGGAGAAGTGCGCAGAGATTCTGAAAGCTAATAAACTGGAGCTGATTGCGGCAAGTGACTTATATAAGTTGTAAATATTAACGTTAAGCGCTTCGTTTATTTGTCAGAAAACTTTAACTTTGCGCGCTAAAAGTATGTGAATGAAAAAGGTTGTATTTTTATTGATGATGATTACAGTATTCTTATCTTCCTGCGGGGAGTACAATAAGATACTGAAAAGTACAGACTACGAACTGAAATATTCGTATGCAAAGAAGTACTTCAATGCAAAGCAATATTCGAAGTCTGCCACTTTACTGGATGAATTGGTCCCTATATTCAAGGGTACAGCTAATGCCGAAGAATCGTTGTATTTACTGGCACAGAGCTATTACGGCCAAAAAGACTATCAGACCGCTTCGCAATACTTTAATACTTATTATACGACTTATCCGAAAGGCGAATACACCGAGTTGTCACGCTATTATTCCGGATATGGACTGTATCTCGATTCGCCGGATCCTCGTCTGGACCAGACACAAACGTATGAAGCTATTAATCAGTTGCAACTGTATTTGGAGTATTATCCGCAAAGCGAACGGGCAAAAGAAGCCCAGAACATTATGTTCGAATTGCAGGAAAAGCTCGCATACAAGGAATTATTGGCAGTCCGGTTGTATTTTAACTTGGGAACCTACATGGGAAACAACTATCTCTCATGTGTGATTACTGCGCAGAATGCACTTAAGAACTATCCCTATTCAAAATACAGGGAAGAGTTTATGTTCTATATCATTCGTTCCAAATACGAATTGGCTATAGTGAGTGTGGAAGAAAAATTGCAGGGACGTTACCGTGAAGTTGTGGATGAATACTACAATTACATGAACGAGTATCCCGAAGGCAAGTATGTAAAACAGGTTCAGAAGTTCTACGACTATGCCAGCAAGCGAATAACAGAAACGTATTAACGAAACAACTAATCAATAAAGTAAGTATGGATTACAGAAAGACTAACGCTCCGTCGAATACAGTTACCCGCGACATGATGAGATTGTCGTCAGATACGGGCAATGTGTATGAAACTGTTGCAATCATTGGTAAACGTGCTAATCAGATTGCTGTTGAAATGAAACAGGATCTGGAAAAGAAACTTCAGGAATTTGCTTCTTATAATGATAATTTGGAAGAAGTTTTTGAGAACAGAGAACAAATCGAGATTTCACGTTACTATGAAAAGCTCCCGAAACCGACTTTGATCGCAGCGAAGGAGTATGAAGACGGGAAAGTATATTACAAGAACCCGGCAAAAGAAAAGAACAACCTTTAATAATTGAAAATTGAAAATTGGGAATTGAAAATTAGATATTTTGGTTTTCTTTTTTCAGGTATAAGGAGCAATTGTGTATAACAAACGGGGTTTAGCCGGTTTGGTTTTTGCAATTGCTCTTTTTAATTCTCAGTTTTCAGTTTGCAATTCTCAATTTATATAAATTATGCTACAGCGAATACAAACCGTATATTTACTTATAATAGTGGCATTGACGGTTGCCATTCTATTTTTGCCTCTTGCTGTTCTACAAGCAGGAGACCAGTTTTTTACTTTTGATGCGACAGGTATCAGTACGATGACTGCCCAGCCCGAGCTTGTGTATCCGACATGGGGACTGTTTGCTTTGGTCGTTGTGATCGCTTTGCTGGCACTTTTGACAATATTCCTGTTTAAGAAGAGGATTCTTCAGATACGCCTTTGCATATTTAATGCGATTTTAATGTTGGGCTTTTATGGCCTGTTTGCATTCTTTTGCTGGAACCTGAAAGGCCAGACAGAGATTTTCTTATTGAGTTTGAAGATTGCGCTTTCTTTCCCGTTGATCAGCCTGATCCTGGATTATCTGGCTATCCGTAATATCGGAGCGGATGAGGCTTTAGTTCGTTCCCTGGATCGTTTGAGATAATTTGTAACTGTTATATATGAAGAAGAGGATGTTTCATCACTGAGACATCCTCTTTTTTTGGCCTAAATCTGATAGCCTAAAGACTATATTTACCTCTAATTAGCATTGATAAATTTTAGCATTATTCTGTCATCAAGTCCTTGTGGGACAGGATTCCAGAGTTATGGGAAGAAAGGCGGCGTTCTTGTCTTGGGAGGAGCCTGCTACCCATTATTAGCTTGTCTTCGTTGCAAAGATACTCGGACGCCTTGATTTTTATGTTTGATATCGTCTAAGATTGTTCAAAAATCATATTTTTTATTATATTTGCTACATGAAAAAGCTGCTTGCCATATTATCAGGCCTCTTCTTATGTATATTTACTACACAAGCAGTTTCTCCAAGCTATTATTTTAAGCAGATATCATTGAAAGACGGTCTCTCGCAATC
Source organism: uncultured Parabacteroides sp. (assembly GCA_900552465.1). Taxonomy (GTDB): domain Bacteria; phylum Bacteroidota; class Bacteroidia; order Bacteroidales; family Tannerellaceae; genus Parabacteroides. The sequence goes on from URZO01000022.1 coordinate 42,758, forward strand.
GACTGTCAATTGTGTATTGACAGATCATCAGGGAGTGATTTGGATCGGAACAAGTTTCGGACTGAACCGTTTTGACCGGGAAAGAATTCTGTCTTATTTTTATGATAAAGATAATATTTGTTCTATACCCGGTAATGATATTCTTTTTTTGACGGAAGATCTTCATTCCAATATATGGATCGGTACGGATAATGGATTGGTCCGGTATGATCGTAATGAAAATAAGTTTATCCGCATTACTTTTGCCGGTCTGCCTTTGCATGTATTTAGCTCGGTGGTGACAGACGACGGGGTTCTGTTTTTCGGAGCAGGAACCGCTTTCCGGTATACTTATGCCGGTGGGCGGATCACTTTTTTACCGGTAAACGCTCCTGATAAGATAACTTCTGCTTTTAACCATGCCTATATGTATGATGAGAGTAAGCAGATCGTACTGCTTGCCTGCCGCCGTAACGGAATGTGGTGGTATTATCCTTCAAGTGGCAAACTGGAGCAGGTCCCTTTTGTTCCCGGAAGAGAGATAACGAGCGTTTGCCTGGCCTCTTCAGGAGATATCTGGCTGTCGGTATATGCAGATGGCGTATATTGTTATACGCGTGAAGGGCGGGAACGTAGTCATCTGCATGCGGGAAACCTGTTGAATAACGACGTTGTTCTGGATATTAAGGAAAAAGACGGTGAGTTGTGGTTTGCTACGGATGGTGGTGGCATTTATATTTACAACCCGGAAAAAAAGACTGTCCGGTCGATTGTACATATACCGGGGGATAACAATTCCTTACCGGTTAACTCTTTCGGTTGCCTGTATAGTGACCAGGAAAATAATATTTGGGCTGGGAGTATCCGGGGAGGGCTGATCGGAATGAAGGAAACTTACCTGTATACGTATGGCGATGTTCCACTAAATTCAACCGGCGGATTAAGTTATAAAACCGTGACCGGTATGTATGAAGACCGTGACCATATCTTGTGGTTCGGAACCGACGGGGATGGCATTAACCGGTTTGATCCCCAGGCGGGCATCTTCCGGCATTATCCGGAGACATTTGATAAAAAGGTGGTTTCCGTGATTGACTATGAAGGAAAAGAACTTCTTCTTTCTATATTCAGTCAGGGTTTGTATCGTTTCGACAAGTTTTCCGGTCATTTGAGAGAGCATACTGTTGCTGATTCCGGAAAATCCCGCCGGATGTTCCGTTCCGGCCTGTCTGTTCATTTGAGTCGTTTGGATAAAGATCGCTTTTTTATATATTCCGATAGTGTTTATATCTATAATCAATCGACGGGAGACCTTAAAACGGTTAAGTACGAAGAGGATGACCTTGCGCTTTCTTCCCTCCAGAAAATCACCGGAAACGATACTGTTACTTATCTGCGTGGTTCTCTGCATTTGTTGGAATTGGATCACTGGACTTATTCTTTACGCAGATTCTATAGTCCGCCTGACTCTTTGGGGACAATTGGGGCTGCTTGTCAGGATAAGAAAGGTTGTTTTTGGATGGGAACAACGACTGGGTTGTACCGATATGATCCGGCTACGAAGCAGACAGTTCCCATAGAGGAAAACCGTTTTGCCGGAACGAATTCATTAGGTTTTGATCTGCACGGCAGACTCTGGATCGGGACGCATAACGGCTTATATGCCTATATACCGGAAGAAGGAAAAGTTGTCGTTTTCGGAGAATCCGACGGTGTCTACGCGAATGAATATTTATTTAAGCCACCTCTGCTGACAACTTCAGGAGATATGTATATGGCCGGCGTGAACGGATTGGTCTATATCCGGAATAATGTGCCTTTCCCTGATGATGCAGATCCGTTCATCAATCTGCTAGATGTGGGATTGGATGGCGTATCGGTCGGTTCCAGTGTGATAAAGAATGATAACCGGCTTTCTATTCCCTGGAATTACACCTCCTTGAATGCCCGTGTAATTGTAAAAGAAAACGACCTGATGCGGAAAAAGTTGTTCCGCTATTATATAAGAGGTGCTCATGAAGATATGATTGAACGTTCCAGCCATACAATTTCATTCCATGCTCTTTCTGTGGGTGAGTATCATATATGGGTGTCATGCAGTAAGAGGAATGGCGACTGGAGCAATCCTGTGGAATTGCTCTCGATCACGGTTACGCCTCCCTGGTGGAAAACGACCGGTTTCCTCGTCTCGCTGATTCTGGTTATTCTGGGAAGTTCGACGTTAACTGCTTGGCAGGTGGTGAAGAAGAAGGAACGTAAAATGGCTTTGACGATCCAGGAACATGAACGCAAGACATATGAGGATAAACTCCATTTCCTGATCAGCCTCAGCCCGGCCGATGAACTGTTCATGCAGAAATTGAACGACCTGATCAGCAGCAACCTGACAAACCCGGAACTGGATGTGCAGTTTGTCGCCACACAAATGGCGATGAGCCGTGCTTCGCTCTATAATAAACTGAAACAGCTTGCCGACATCAGTATCGGCGATTATATCAATAAATTCAAGATGGAAGAAGCGGTCCGGCTCCTTGCCGACAAAAGCCTGAGCATACAGGAAGTCTCCGAAAAGTCAGGCTTTTCCCACCAACGCTATTTCAGTACTGTATTCAAACAGATGTATGGCGTAACGCCTTCCCAGTACAGGCAGGATTTGTAGCCCGGTTTTATTTGAATACCGGTATCATATAGGTCAGCTTGGCAGAAATCACCTGTGATGATGATTTGGAGAAATAATCCTCCTTGCGGCTGTTGAAGATGTCCCCGAGGGCATAGTAATAACGGCCTTCGAGCAGGAAAGAGCCGATTCCCGTCCTCAGCTCGATACCCGGTCCGCCGCACAACCCCCAGTCGAATTTCTTTTCGAGCGGCATGTCGTGCTGCGTGTTTTCTGTGTTGGGCTTGGCGCCGTTCAGGTTCTCGTCCGTCTTTTCGCCGAAGGCATAGCCTACTTTCGGACCCAGATTGACGAATATTCTGAAACGCTTGCTGCCGAAATAGATATGCGTCAGGATCGGAAGTTCGATATAATTGATCGTACGGCTGTATTTGTATTGCGGTTGCTCTTCGAACTTTTCCTTCCAGCCCTGTTGGGCGAAATTTATTTCCGCCTGCAACCCGAGGTTCTTCTCGGTGATCCAGCGAAGGGTAAGCCCGCCCGTATAGCCCATTTTCAAGCTTTGCTGCACCTTGGTTTGTGCAAAACTTACCTTGGAAAAGGTTGTTCCGAAAGACGCTCCGAGCGACAGCTCCTGTCTGAACTTATCCTGTGCGTGGATGCCACCTGAGGCAAGCACGCAAATGATAACCGTTGTAATAACTTTTCTGATCATCTGACTTCGCTCCGGGTTACGTTAAAATCACTCTGGTAATGGACAATGAAAATGTTCGTATTGATGAATCCTCCCCAGTTGTTTACACGGTGGAAATCGAATCCGGTCTGTACACCTTGATAGTGAATCTTATCCAGATTATTTTCGAAGTTAGAGCCGTATTTGTTGATCGCTCCGAGGAAGAACATACCCGTATCAAATCCTAATATACCATATTTGGGGAATATATTGATCAGTGTCTTACTGTACCAGTTTTTATATTTGGTATAGAAGTCGGCTACCTCTTTCGAAAGGTTGTCGGCATAGAAGTTACTATATATATAGGTATTCAGCGCGTAGAAATCTTCCAGGCAATCGCGTGTATACGTCTGCCACTCGGGATATCCGAACAGTGTCAGTCCAAATTCCGGCTTTGTTTCCGCCAGCATGCGCAGGGGCGACTTGATCTTGTTCAAGGCATCCATAGTACCTGAAGTCGGTACGATCACATTCCGCTTGTTCGCATCGAACAGGGCTTCGATGTCAGCCGTCAGTGTCTCGCCGTTGTAATTGACTTCCTTGAACGGAATGTTCCGCTGCTTCATTTCTGTCTTGAATGTTTTGATAAATTCCGTCTTGTCTTTGCCGTCGTTCATGTTCAGCAGGATCACGTTGTCTGCCGCAAAGAGGTCGCATCCGGCTTGTGCGGCCTTGGCGTAGAGATAGGAGTGAGGCGTATTGACCTGATAGATATGTGCATTCGACAAGACATCGTCGTTTTTCGAGGTGAACGGAATCACATACTTGATGTTATTCTTCTGCGCGAACTCGGCAACCGGGCCGATCTGGTCGTTCTGGACGGCCCCGATGATAAGGTTAGCGTTCAGCAAAGCCTCGTCTTTCAGTATCTCTTTCAGTTTCTTGGTGCCGTTGCCCGTGTCGAAGACAGACAGGTCGATGGAGCATCCCGTATTACGGAGGCTGTCTACGGCCAACAGGAAGCCTTCGTAATATTCGATGAAGCGTTGTGTCTCGGCCGAGGGCTTAGTCTCGTCCGTCATAAACGGCAATAGCATCGCTACTTTGATCATGTTGACGCGTTCGATGCTTTTCGGTTCCGAAAGCAGGGCGTTTGCATCCCGTTCGGAAAGAGTGGCCGTCTTTGGTTCTGTCGTAACACTTTCTTCAGCTTGTACAGGTATTTTAATGACCATGCCTGCTTTTACGCCCTCTTTCAGTTGAGGGTTGCGTTTGATCAGCTCGTAGCTGGAAATATTGAATTTCCGGCAGATCCGGTACATGGTTTCCTTCTTCGGTATTGTGTATTCAATCTCTTTGGTGACGGTCTTGACTTCGGTTGTCGGCAGATCTTCTACCTGTGTAGCCGGAATACGGATCGTCTTGCCGATCGTAAAAGTGGAGGTCGACAAGCCGGGGTTCGCTTTTACGATGGCGGTTGCCGGAACCGAGTAGCGGATGGACAGTGAATACAGCGTCTCTTTAGGCTGGATAGTATGGAAAATATAATTTCCTTCCTGCTTTTTAACAGTACCTCCAACCATGTCACGCTGCGGGATTTTAAGGGTGGCGCCAGCTTTGATACCGTCCTTACTGCCCGGATTCATCCGGTAGATATCGTCGGTCGTCACTCCGTACATGGTAGCGATCGCGTAAACGGTTTGTCCTCTTTCTATTGTGTGATAGAATACATTGTTGTCTTGTCCGTTCGAAATAACCACTTGCGACCTGTTGTTTTGCGCATAAGCAGTCGCGCCGGTCAGACTCAAAAAGAACGTCAATACATATATGCCAATCTTATTCATTTGCAGATACTGGATTATTTAGCGGCAAAGATAGCAACAAAAAATGAGAGTGAAATACATAAATGGGTTATTGAGATAAGTTGATCCTTAAATATCCCCTACTTATTGTAAAAAACGTCCTGAAAACCTCCTTTAAAGGCTTCATGAAGTGTCTCCCGGACGGTTGTCTCTCGGACAAAAAACGGGTCAGTTTTCAGTCTATTGCCGCGAGGTGCGCAGAAAATTCCCCTAAAGTATCGGTTTATCGCTCTGAAGTTTACCTTCGTTACCCATGAAGTCAGACTTCAGAGCAACGAAGTTCCGGGTCAGCACGATGAAGTCCGGCTTCATGGAAATAAGGTGCCAGGTCTTTCCAGAATCCTCTTCTGCTCCTTCCCATATTTCCATATCCCTTCCCTTTGTTGTTTCAAATATTCGATTCTCCGGGAGTTCAGCTTTATCGGAATGTGAGGGAAGGCTCTGTCCCGCTTTGACAAATAGCATGCATTTTTGAACAGCCTGTGCAGTTTGTCAGCCCGTTTGTCACGAAAAGCGCTGTTTTAATAGCGAAAAGTCAAATTAAAATCGTTCATTTATTGTAGTGAAATAGGGGAAAAAGGGGTTATTGTAAAAAACATTCCTCTTCTCAAATGTTGTAATTGGCTTGTGTGATAATCTGTTTTATTCATCTTACTTCAATCTGTTGATTGGTCCCAAAATCTTTTCTGAAGAACATCGTGTTCGCATCGAATGGAGTATGCCTGTTCTCAAATGTGCGGATTATAGCTTCTTGGAGAATGTTTGCATCATATTTTCTCTCTTTGAGGATACGGTGCAAATCATAATAGTCTTTCATACGGCTGCTTTGGTCGGCAAGGTCTATTATAGCATGGTGCGATTGAATCCATCCTTACTGGTATACTAAGACAGATGCCATGGTAGGGCTGCGAACCTTTCGTAGACATACATAAGTGCTCCACCTTTAAGATAGAAGTTGTAGCGGAAGGGTGTTTGTGACATTCTGTATAGCAGTCGCTCTTGAAAATATCGTGTCAAGATAGTCTGATAGAATATATTTTCTTTCTTAGCAACATTAAGGAGTTTGGTACGGATTGATTTTCCGTAGTTTTTATATTGTTCTTTACTCATAGCTTGACTTGTAGATATTTTTCAAGGATTGTTCCGACACGAAGTTGTCGGGCATAATCCAAAAGTTTACTAATATTACGTTCAGATCGGGCAAGATAATTATCAATGATTTCTGAGCAAATATCCATTCCAACTTTATTACGGAACTTTATGGCGTCACATACGCATCGTTCCATGTCATATATTCGGATATTGTAACCACCAACAACCATTTTTCTGACACCAACTTCCAATATAGAAACAGTATAATGATGAAGTTCTATTTGAGGAAACGAGGGGGGCACAACCTTCCTGTCTCTTTTGATGGCTACATGGGATACCACAAATATCTCTAATGGTGGTGTCTTTGTACGGATAATCCTCAATCAATCACGATTTTTTAACTAATTCCCATCTGTTGTACCTTTATCTTTTTAATCAAATAGATAAAGGCTTATGCGAAAAAGTGATTTTTATGAAAGTATGCAGTCGCTGGAAAGGCGCAAGCGGGAGGCTGGTGCTGAGAGTACGGCGGACTTGTACAGGGCGGTGCGGAACCGCTTTGGACGCTACTGCATGAAGGAGAGGCTACTGTTGAAGGATGTGACGGCGGCATGGGTTGCGGGGTTCAGGGCGGCGCTCCGGAAGGAAGGGCTGCGGGTGAACACGGT
>URZO01000023.1 GCA_900552465.1 uncultured Parabacteroides sp.
TCTCAGGATTTCCCTTCCGTGTCTTTTTTTGTTCATATCATTTACCCTATATTTTCGTCACTTTCTTAGTAAGAAAGAGACAAAAAATACAGAAGGCACGGTTCTTTCTGAATTTCAGGAACTTAAAAATGATATTCTAATGAGATTCAAACTTTTGGAGAGCTATTTTTCCACCGGAGAGTATTAGCGTTTGCTTTATTTTCTTATATTTTATTTGTTTATTTCATAATAACCCGTACATTTGCAGAAGATAAGCATTGATTTTTCAAGGCTATATTAATCTAATTCTATGCAATGTCCCTTTCTTACTAAGAAGGTGACATTTTTTTTTCTTTTTTTCTTCCTCTTCTTTATTTTTCAAGTTTCCCCGCTCTTTTTTCCTCTTTCGCCTGAGCCTTACGGTCTGGTTGAGCATTTCCTCGTTGGCCTTGTCGATGACCAGCGAAGGCATTCCTTTCATATAAATACGGGTGACACGCTCCGAACCATGACCCAGCCCCTGGCTGATGACGGCGGTGTTCATGCCGCAGGATTCCACCATCGATGCCCATGTGTGCCGCGCTACGTAGGTCGTTAGTATCTGGGTGATGCGGAGCTCTTTCCCTACTTGTTCCAACCCCCGGTTCAGGCGGCGCAAAGCGCTTTTCTCGCTGACCTCGCCTTCTCCCCGGCGGTTCTCGCGAAGGAAAGGGAAGAGATAATCGCTCTCAGCATCGGCATACTTGTCGATCAGCGCACGCACTTCGGGGACGATCTTTACCTGAAGGGGCGCCTCCGTCTTGCTACGGCTATAGCAGATATAGTCACCGTTAATGTTCGACTTCTTCAGGTTGTACACATCCACGAAGCACATGCCGCGGGTATAGAAGAGGAACAGGAAAACGTCGCATGCCTGCGACCGCGTCTTCCTGACACCGGGACAGGTGCTGTAGCCGACAATCTTACAGAGGTCTTCTTCGGAAAGCGTACGCTTACAGGTCGGCGGAACCGTCGGCCGAAGCCCGGTGAACGGGTCCCGGACCGGCGAGATGATCCGTTCCTTTACCGCACGCCTGTAGAGTGCGCACAAGCAGCGGAAATAGTAGTTGATACTGCCCGGCTTCAGGTTTCCGCGTGCAAAAAGCCATTCCACATACCCCCGCACCCACTCTTCGGTGATGGCCGACAGCCGAAAAACGGCAGCCTGGCTGCCTAAAAATTTACTTACCATCCGCCATGCACTACGGTAGTTCTGCGCCGTAACCGACTTGCCACGACCCAGTAACATCTCCACTTGACGGCAAAAATAGCCCCTCAATGTTATCATATTTGTTATATACCTTAGATGAATAAAAAATAAAGATAAGTAACTATTATGACTTCACTATGTTTTTCCCAACACATACCTATGCTTTTTCCTATTCATAACTATGAATGGGGAAAACGGAAGAAACTTTCTCCCCGGACCGTTCGCTTTTCATTAATAATATATATATTTGTGGGATACGACCGAAAATAGTAAACGTTGACAAAATAAATAAAACACGATGAAAACAAACATTCCTGAACGTATTGCCGCCCTGAGGGACGCAATGAAACAGCATAAGATCGATGCTTACATCATTCCGACTTCCGATCCGCACATGAGCGAATATCCGGCCGATTGCTGGAAATACCGCGAATGGATCTCCGGTTTCACCGGCTCGGCCGGTACCGTCGTAATCACGGCCGACAAAGCCGGATTATGGACAGACTCCCGTTATTTCCTGCAGGCCACGACTGAGTTGGAGGGAACGGGTATCGAACTTTACAAAATGATGCTACCCGAAACGCCGACAATTCCGGAGTTCCTGACACACGAGCTTAAAGCCGGGCAGACGGCCGGACTGAATGGCGAGACATACAGCTTAGCCGATGCACGCGCATTGGAGAAATCGCTGGTTGCAAAGGATATCAAACTGGACACAAACGCTTCCCTGATCGATCCGATCTGGAAAGACCGTCCGGCCATTCCGGAAGCTCCGATGTTTGAAATGCCGATCGAGCTAAGCGGCAGGTCGGTGGAGGACAAACTACTCGACATCAACAAGATGCTGCATAAATCGGGAGCAGACTGTACCATCCTTTCGGCCCTCGACGAAGTGGCCTGGACGTTCAACATCCGGGGGACGGACGTAGCCTATAACCCGGTTGTCGTCAGCTATGCCTTTATCTCCGAGAAGGAAAGCGTGCTCTTCGTCAATCCGAAAAAATTACCGGCCGATATAGCCGGACATCTGAAGAAAGAGGGAGTGATACTGGCCGACTACGGTATGCTGGCCACCTATCTCTCCCGCCTGCCGGAACAGACACGGGTTTTCATCGACGGCAAACGGACGAATGTAGCCATCTACAACGCTTTACCGAAAAGTTGCATCCTGATTGAAGGCATTTCGCCCGCCAACCACCTGAAAAGCATCAAGAACGAAACCGAGATAAAGGGATTCCGCAATGCCGTTCTGAAAGACGGTATCGCCATGACCAAGTTCTTTTTTTGGCTGGAAAACAAGCTCAAGGCCGGAGAGAAAGTGACAGAGCTGAGCGCCGCCGCCAAGCTGACGGCCTTGCGTGCCGAACAACCGCAATATGTGATGGACAGTTTCGCCAGCATCTCCAGCTACGGCCCTCACGGAGCAGTCGTACACTATTCCCCTACCCCTGAAACGGACACGGAATTGAAAACCGATAGCCTGTACCTGCTCGACTCAGGCGCACAATACCTGGACGGGACAACCGACATCACCCGCACGATCGCCCTTTGCGACGAGCCGACCGAACAGATGAAGAAAGACTTCACCCGCGCCCTGAAAGGGACGATCGGCATTGCCAAGTGCAAATTCCCGGCAGGCATACGGGGTTGCCTGATCGACGCTTTCGCCCGCAAGGCGCTTTGGGATGCCGGTATCAACTACCTGCACGGCACCTGCCACGGCATCGGCCATTGCCTCAACGTACACGAAGGACCGCAAAGCATCCGTATGGAAGAGAATCCCGTGATCCTCGAACCGGGCATGGTGATGAGCGACGAACCGGCCATGTACCGCCCCGGCGAATATGGAATCCGTACCGAAAACATGATCCTGATCCGCGAAGATAGTGAAACGGAATTCGGAAAGTTTCTCAGCTTCGAGACATTGACTTTATGTTACATCGACACCAAGCTGGTCATCCCGTCCATGCTCTCCGTACGCGAACATGCCTGGCTGAACAAATACCACCAGATGGTCTACGAACTGGTAAGCCCGCACCTGGACGAAGAAGAAAAGGCTTGGTTGAAGGAGAAAACAGCAGAAATTTAACTAAATAATTATGGCTTTAATAAAATCAGTAAGGGGCTTTACACCCAAAATCGGTAAAGACACATTCCTGGCGGACAACGCCACGATAATAGGTGATGTTGAAATAGGCGAAGGTTGTAGCATCTGGTTCGGGACCGTATTGCGCGGCGATGTAAACTCGATCCGCATCGGCAATGGCGTGAACATACAGGACGGTTCTGTCCTGCATACGTTATATGAGAAATCGACCATCGAGATAGGCGACGACGTTTCGGTCGGCCACAACGTGACGATCCACGGGGCGAAGATATGCAACGGCGCCCTGATCGGAATGGGTTCGGTGGTGCTGGATCATGCCGTGATCGGCGAAGGCGCGATTGTGGCCGCCGGGTCGGTCGTGTTGAGCAAGACGATTGTCGAACCGGGAAGCATCTACGCCGGCGTACCGGCCAAGTTCGTCAAAAAAGTGGACCCGGAACAGGCGAAGGAGATCAACCAGAAGATCGCCAAGAATTATCACATGTACTCATCCTGGTATAAAGAAGAAGGAGCGGAATAGATGAAAAAGATTGGATGGGCAATACTACTGATTGCCTGCTGTATAGGAGGTTTTTTAGCATTGCCCTCCAACTATTACCTGCGCAGGGCGCTCACGCATTTTCTTCCCAAGATCGACCAATATCCGATCTTTGAGAACCGGATCGTAAAGGCGGGCGATCCGTCTCCCTGGAAACAGGCGGAGGCGTATAACACCTGTTCGATCCCGGAGAAGTATCTTCCGGTCTTTGACGAGTTAGGGACGGTGGCGTATGTCGTCATACAGGATAGCGCGTTGCTTTTCGAGCAATATTGGGAAGACTATTCGCCGGAATCGCATAGCAACTCGTTTTCGATGGCTAAAAGCATCGTCTCGTTGGCGATCGGATGTGCCATTGATGACGGCTTGATCCGGGACGTGGACCAGCCGGTCAGCGACTTTTTCCCTGAATTCGACGGATATAACGGGAAAGCGCTTACCATCCGCCACCTGCTGACAATGAGCGCCGGTGTCGATTTCCAGGAGGCTTATTCCTCGCCATTCTCCCCCACGACGAAACTCTATTACGGAAACGACCTACACAAGATCGCGTTCGGCATGAAAGAGATTGCCGAACCGGGTGTAAACTTTATCTACCAGAGCGGCGTCACCCAGCTACTCGCTTTCCTGGTGGAGAAGGCGACAGGGGAAAACGTCAGTTCATACGTCTCCCGCAAACTATGGACCCCGATGCAAGCGGAAGAGAATGCCTTGTGGAGCTTAGACAAAAAAGACGGCATGGAAAAGGCCTATTGTTGCTTCAATAGCAATGCACGTGACTTTGCGCGTTTCGGACAACTCATCCTGAACGGGGGAAACTGGAACGGCAAACAACTGATCTCCGGGAGTTACCTGAAAGAGGCGACGACACCGGACAGCACGCTCCGCTTTGCGGAATACGACGAACCGAACCGTTGCTACGGTTTCCAGTTCTGGCACCTGAAGCATAAGGGCATGGACATCCCGTATATGCGGGGGATACTCGGGCAATACGTCTTTATCATCCCGGATAAGAACGCCGTCGTCGTGCGTCTCGGACACAAACGTAGCGACACCCGCACCGAACAACATTATCCGGACGACATCAACACCTGGCTGGATGCGGCATTGGACATTATGGAACAAGGAAAACAAACAAAGCATTTATGAAAGAATACAAATACCTCCTGATGGATCTGGACGGCACGATTACCGACCCGATGATCGGCATTACCCGGTGTGTGGAATATGCCCTGAATCATTTCGGCATACAAGTCGATGACCTCCGGAAGCTCTGCCCTTTTATCGGGCCTCCCCTACTGGATTCATTCCGCGAGTTTTACCATTTTACGGAGGAGCAGGCAAAAGAGGCCACGGCCAAATACCGGGAACGGTTTACCGATACCGGCATTTACGAAAACAAGCTATACGAAGGGATGAAAGACTTTCTGGAAGAGGCCACGCGGCAAGGGCGCATCCTTATACTGGCAACATCCAAGCCGACGGTCTTTGCCAAACGTATCCTGGACTATTTCGATATAGACCGTTACTTCACGTTTGTCGCCGGAAGCGGCCTGGACGGCTCTTTCCATACGAAAGGCGATGTGATCCGCCACGCATTGCAGAGCAACGGCCTGACGGACCTCTCATCTGTTGTCATGATCGGCGACCGCAAGCACGACATCATCGGAGCTAAAGAGAACAACCTCGATTCTATCGGCGTGCTTTACGGGTATGGCGACCGGGCGGAATTATCTGCGGCAGGAGCCGATTATATCGTGGCTGATATCGCGGATCTGTGCCGGCAGGTGTTACATCAATAGCATAGTTTTATCAGGTAGCGGCAAATAACGTCTCCACCGAACACTCCGATGCAATAAAGGATTCCCAAACGGTAGCCTTTCAGGTTGCAGGAGACTTTCAATGCCTGGAACATCCAGACAAGTGTCCAGATCAGAAAGACAAAAGCAACAAGGGACAACCATATCCCAACAAGGACTCCGGGCTGTTGCATCATTTCCACCGGAGACAGGTTCATATCCATTTTTGCCAGATTCTGCATGGGCGGCAGAAACTCGAACAGATTCATAATGATCAACGGAAGTTGTGCGAACGCAACCGTACCCAGCACATCTATCAACCGGATGTGTGAACGGGACAAAAGCAAACCTCCCAGATAAAACAGGATGACGGGAACCAGCCACACGACGAGATGTTCAACCGCATAGCACCACCACGCCGGGTTAGGAGCCGGACCAAAATGAAGTAATCCATGATAATGCCAGGCTGAAAAATAACAGAGAATTGTTGAAACTACCATTCCCCCCAATCCCCAAAGCAGGGCTTCTAACCCGGCAATCCGTTCAAACGGATTTACAAATCCGTACAAATACTGTTTTTTCATAATCTATTCCATTTTATTCAGTTTATCAATCAAATCATCCAATATATTCCGGACGGTAGGATAGCTGACACCCATATTCTTTGCCATATCTTTCAAGCTACCGCTGGACTTGATAAAGTCAACCACAAATTGCTGATCCTTATCCGTCAGCCTGGCGAGTACCGGCAATTCGAATGTGCCGCAAACCTCTGTTTCACACTCCCTGCAAAACATCCTTCCAACCAGCAACGGAGCGTCGCAGGCTGGACATTGCAAGGGCAAACGTTTCTTTATTTCATTCATACACTTCACCTCCTATGGTTATTTATATTTGTAATACTCGCATCAAAAATACATATTACTTTATTAATGTGCAAGTAAAAATAAATATTATTCATTTCAATATCAATAATATTAAACAAACATCGCATATATAAATAAAAAGAACTATTACATTCGCATGACATATTATACCTGTATTTACAGAAATTCAACTACATTTGTAACAAAACTCATAAGAACTAAACTATTTACATCATGAAAGCAAACAACCTGTGGATAACGGCCCTTGCATTCGGGATCTCGTTATCGGCTTACGGACAACAGACAGGAGGCGGTATCTCTTCCGATATGTTGCAGGAGATCAAGCAAGCCTACAAAGGAACGCCGGCTGACAAAGCGATTCACAACGCAATCAGTAACAACGACATCAACAAACTGGCGGTCAACAACGATAGTAAAAACAATTTCGACACCTACTTCTCCCATAAGGTGAATAGCAAAGGCATCACGAACCAGAAGTCGTCCGGTCGTTGCTGGTTGTTCACAGGGCTGAACGTCATTCGTGCCCGGGCTATCGCAAAATATAACCTGCCGGAATTCGAACTATCACAGAACTATAACTTCTTCTGGGATCAACTGGAAAAGGCGAATCTCTTCCTGCAAGGGATCATCGACACACGGGAGAAACCGATGGACGACAAGATGGTGGAATGGTTGTTCAAGAATCCGATCGGAGACGGCGGACAGTTCACCGGTATATCCGACAACCTGATGAAATACGGCGTCGTCCCTTCCGAAGTGATGGTGGAAACGTATAGTAGCGACAACACCAGCCGTATGGCGAACCTGCTCGGCTTGAAGCTGAAGGAGTACGGACTGGCTCTGCGTGACGCCAAAGATTCAAAACCTGAAGCATTGGCAAAGCGTAAAACGGAGATGTTAGGGGAAATCTACCGCATGCTGGTTCTTAACCTTGGCGAACCTCCTACGAAATTCACCTGGACCCGCAAAGATGCAGACGGCAAACCGGTAGAGACAAAGGAATATACGCCGCAATCGTTCTACCAGGCATTTGTTGGCGAAGACCTGAAAAACAATTATGTCATGCTGATGAACGATCCGAGCCGTGACTACTACAAATTATACGAAATCGATTATGACCGCCATGCCTACGACGGCAAGAACTGGACGTATGTCAACCTCCCGATAGAGGATATCAAAGAGATGGCGATCGCTTCTATCAAAGATAGCACAATGATGTATTTCTCTTGTGATGTGGGTAAGTTCTTCGACCGTGAACGGGGTGCACTCGATGTGAACTACTACGACTATGGCTCACTGATGGGCACGACTTTCGGTATGGACAAAAAGCAACGTATCCAGACCTTCGCCAGCGGCTCCTCCCATGCCATGACGCTAATGGCCGTCGACCTGGATGCAAACGGCAAGCCTAAAAAATGGATGGTGGAAAACAGTTGGGGACCGGGTGCAAACAACGGCCACCTGATCATGACGGACGAATGGTTCAACGAATATATGTTCCGCCTGGTCGTAAACAAGAAGTTTATCACCAACAAAGTAAAAGAGGTACTGAAACAGACTCCGACACGGTTGCCGGCCTGGGATCCGATGTTTGCGGAAGAGGATTAAAAAAATAGAGATGTGTCAAAAGTCCCATTTATAGCGTCTGTGTCCTGGCGGGCTTGACCCGCCATCTCATACTAATCATTGTAAATCAGTTTAGTATGAGGTTGCGGGTCAAGCCCGCAATGACACGCTAAAGCGTTAGAACTTATTTTTGACACACCTCCTTATTTTTTAATTCGGTTAACACCCGAGAAAATCACTTTCCTGCCTCCGGCAAATCCGTCCGTCCGTCGACTGGGATCATTATGAACGTATATTGCCGGGCGACCGGGGTAATCGTATATTCCGGATGGGTTTGGGCGCCCCAGGTGTTATCGCCGCCGACGCCCATTTGCAGGTTGTCGATGTTTAGCCAGACCAGGTCTTTCTTTTCGATGCTACCGCCGTGAATATGTTTCGTCATGGAAGGGATGTAATATAAATCCTCGATGGGGAAATTCCAGGCGCTGACGCTTAAAAGCTCACCGGGCGACTTGACCAGCAGGCCTTCACCCGAGGCATTTTGCAAGGCTACCCAACGGACATCGGTCTTGCCTGCCGTCTCCTGGGCGCGGACATACGGATGGTATTGTTCCCAGACGGTTGCCTGATACAAATCTATATCGGCACCCGATTTGCGATCCCAATAGTTTTCCTGCGGACCACGACCGAACCAGCTCATCCGGTCATACTCGCCGCCAAGTACCATCCGCATGCCGAAACGGGGCATTTCCGGTAAAGGTTTCTCGCCCGGTGTAAAGGATAAAGAGGTTTTCACTACGCCATCGGGGTAAACGACATAAGTAACCTCGCAAACAGATTCCTGGGCAGGCATATTATAAGACACGCGGATTGCCACTTCGCTTTTGTCGGCGGCAGGAAGGAGAGACATATCCGTCAATTGCAATTCGTTACCAGCCTGTTTCCAGGTCCCGCAACGTTGCAACATGCCGTTTGCCACGTCGTTGTCCGTCAACGGACGCCAGAAATTCGGCCGAAGCCCTGCTAACAGATATTCTTTCCCTTTCACTTTATAGCTGGTCATCTCGCCAGTCTTCCGGGAAAACGTGATAACGGCTTGAGCGGTGGTCAACGTATAGGCTCCGGATGTTTCCTCCACCCCGACGGTACCGGCAGGCTTTTCGCGCCGGAGGGCAGGTACCGAGACCGGTAACTTCCATTGTTCGGAAGCCGCCAGATGTCCTTTCGGCACTAACGCCGTCGCCTCTTGCGTGCGAGCGGAAAGAGACAGGAAATATTCCGTACCGGGCCGGCCCTCGATAACAGGAAGCGGCAACGGGACTTCTGCCGAAGCGTGGGGAGCAATAGCCGGAACATCGAGCTTGCCTTCATACAAGGTTTTGCCATCGGCCTTTACCGCCCAGCTATAGTCATAGACGCCGGAAGAGAGGAAATCGTGCCGGTTCGTGATCTTCACCCGGTTCGACGAGAAGGGAACAGGCTCGAAATGCATATACTGATAAATCTTTTTCACTTCGTATATATGCGGATGCAGGCTACGGTCGGCCGCCACCAGCCCATTGGCACAGAAGTTGGAATCGTTTACGATCCCGACGAATCCCATATCGCCTCCATACGCCCAGATATCCTTTCCCTTCGGGTCTTTTATGGCAAACGTCTGGTCCACCCAGTCCCAGATGAAGCCGCCCTGCAGGTTGTCGTATTTATAGATCAACTTCCAGTAGTCGCCGAGGTTTCCGACGCTATTCCCCATCGCATGTGCATATTCGCAAAGGATCAGCGGACGCGGTTGGCGTTGGTTAGCCCATTGGCGAAGTAGCCAGATACGCCCGTACATCGGGCAATAGATGTCGGAAAGGCCTTTCACACCACCCCCTTCATACTGGACCGGACGGCTACCATCGCGTCCTTTCGCCCAATGGTAGATCGTTTCGAAATGTTTCCCGTAGCCGGATTCGTTTCCTAAGCTCCAGGTAATGACGGCGGTTACGTTCTTATCGCGCTCCACCATCCGCTCCATCCGTTCCATAAACGGGATCTCCCAGCCGTCCATATTGGCAAGCGTACCGTCCGGATGGGCCTCCATCCCGTGCGATTCGATGTTTGCCTCGTCCACTAAGTAGACGCCGTATTCATTGCAAAGGTCATACCACTCCTCATAATTCGGATAGTGGCAACAACGGACCGCATTGATATTGAATTGCTTCATCAGCCGGATATCTTCGACCATGCTCTCCACCGAGACGGTACGACCCCGATGCATATCGTGTTCATGCCGGTTCACTCCCTTTATCAATATCGGCGTACCGTTGACCAGCAACATACCGTTCTTCATCTCCACTTTCCGGAAACCGAAACGGTGCACAAACGATTCAGTCACCCGTCCTTTCGGGTCCAGGGTATTGACAACCAACGTATAGAGATCAGGTGTTTCCGCCGTCCAGCGTTTGACGTCCGGAAACTTTTCGGAAAAGGCCAGCACCGTATCTGCCGCCTGTTTTACCGTCAGAGATGCGGATGCCAGCTCTTTCTTGCCGTCCAGCACTTTCAACCGGACGGACGTTCCTTTCGCTAAGGAACGGCTATCCATCGTGAAGCAGATATCGAGCGCCCCGTCCTGGTATCCATTCTCCAGATCGGCTTTCACCTCGAAGTCCTTGATCCGGGATTTCGGGCGGGCGACCAGCATCACGTCCCGTTCGATCCCGCTATATTTCCAATAGTCCTGCCCTTCCAGATAAGAGCCGTCGCTATACCGGTAGACCTCCACCGCCAGCCGGTTCTTCCCCGGTTTCAGGTATTTATTAATCAGATATTCGGAGGGCAGGCGGCTATCTTCGCTATATCCCACAAACTGGCCGTTCACCCAGCAATAGTAGGCCGATTCGACTCCTCCGAAATGGAGCAGCACATCTTTTCCTTTGAAATGTTCGGGGACCGTGAAAGAGGTCACATACGAGCCGACCGGATTATAGTCCTGCGGCACATAAGGAGGATTGGCGGGAAAAGGATAGCGCGTATCGGTATAGATCGGCGCGTCGAATCCCTGAAGTTCCCAGCTACCGGGTACCTCTATATCCTTCCATCCGGACACATCGAAGTTCTCTTCATAAAAAGAGGTCGGACGTGAAGACGGATTCCTGGAAAAATGGAACTTCCACGTCCCGTTCAACGACTCGCGCCTCTCTAAGGTGACGTCTTTTTGCAGGGCGGCTCTTTCAGAAGCGTAAGGGACAAAGTGGGCATGGATCGGCTCACGGTTGATTTGATTAATGCGCTGATTTTCCCACTCTTTATGTTGGGCCTGTCCAGATAATACGGACAACAACATCAGACAGATGGCGGATAGTTTGTGTTTCATGATAGTAACAATCTAAGTATTCGCCACGAAGATAGCAATTAATATTCAATCTCTACCCCAATCCGATGGTTTTGATCCCATTTGCAGGATAAGAATTCCGCCAGCCATCAGATCGGCATGTGTCAGATAGCATTTATCATACGCTTTCCCGTTGAGTGTAGCATGCTGGATATAGATATTCTCAGGGCTATTATCGCGCGTCTCGACGACAAAGGTCTTCCCGGTCGCATATTCCGGATCCAGCCGGAACTCCACGCGGTCGAACACCGGACTTGTAATCTCGTAGCGCAAGTCGCCCGGGCAAACGGGATAAATACCGGCCGCCGCGAGAACATACCAGGCCGACATTTGTCCGACATCTTCGTTCCCGACCAATCCGGTCACGGCATTGCGATAGGCATTCCGGCAAATGTCACGCGTCCACTTCTGGGTAAGCGCCGGCTCGTTCAGGCGGTTGAAGAGGAAGGGGACATGGTGGACAGGCTCGTTGGCATGGTTGTAGTAAGCATTCCACAGATAATCGTGCGGCGTCTTTTCAAACATATCCGTCAGGTCGGCCAGCACCTTTTCGCGGCCTCCCATGAGTTTGACCATACCGTCTATATCATGAGGCACGAACCATCCCTGCTGGTAGGCATTGCATTCCATGCATCCGTACCATTCTTCCAGCCGTCCCTTTTCCGGCAAGGGGATGAAATTACCTTTCCCGTCACGCGGGCGGAACCATCCGTAGGCAGGGTCGAAAAGCGAAGCGTAGGTCTTTGCCTGCCGGTCAAAGCGCTCCCGGTCGGCCTCCTTTCCCAACCATCCGGCAAGCCGGGCCATACACCAATCGGTATAGGCATATTCCAACGTGTGTGAAATTCCGGTATTTCCCGGGGTATATCCGTCCGGCCCGTTTCCGAACAGGCGCGAGGTATTAACGGCATACCGATATGCCTTTTCCACATCATAGTCGCGGATTCCTTTGGAATAGGCATCACATAAGACAGAGATCGCCGGATTACCCAGCATACATCCGGAAAAAGCATTTAGCAATTCCCACCGTTCCAGATACTCATTCCCGCTCTGTGCGGCTATTTCGACCAGCGAGTTGACCAGGTCGTTCACCAATGTAGGATTGATAATTGTCTGAAGCGGCATCTGGCTACGGAAAACATCCCAACCGCTGAATATGGTCCGTTTATTGAAACGCTCCGTCTGATGCACCTTCTTATCGGCCCCGGTATATTCGCCGTTCACATCGCTACAGATACGCGGGTCGATCATCGTATGGTACAAAGCCGTATAAAAGGTTGTCCTCTCGTCATCCGAGCCGCCGTCTATTTTGACCTTCGCCAGTTCGTTATCCCAAAGCCGGCTACACGCGGCAAGGGTCTCATCGAAGTCCCAGCCTTTCATTTCGGCAGACAGGTTCTCTTCCGCATTCTTCAGGCTGGTAAAAGAGATTCCGCTTTTAAGCAGGATTTCCTCACCGGGTTTCGTTTCAAAATAGGCATAGAAACCCACATGTTTGCCTTCAAATGAAGAAACGGAAGGATGGATAGAGGCCTGGCGGATCGCTTCATGGTAACGCTCGCTTTCTATATCTTCGCGCTTACGGCTCCAGTCATCGGGTATATCCACCGACCAAACGCCATGCTCTTCAAAAGGCCGTGAAAATTGGGCATAGAAATAAACGGTGTAATCGGCTTTGCCGTCCCCGTTTCCCCAGCCTCCCCCATCGGGTGTGCATTGCATCCAGCCTCTGATGGTGTGGTCGTCTACGACTTCTACCGCCTGCCGGACGGAGGTTCCTCCCACACGGCGTGCCAGATCGACTTGTATATGCGCTTCATTGCTTTCCGGAAAAGTGAAACGAAGCATTCCGCTATGGGGCAAAGCGGTTGCTTCCGCCTGAATCTGATAGTCGGTCAACAGGACGGAATAATATCCGGCCGCCGCCTTTTCCGATTGTTTATCATATCGCGAACGATAGCCTTCATCCGGATTATCGGCCGTCCCGGCAAAAGTATGGAGAGGGCCGGTTGCCGGCATCACTAAGAAATTCCCTAAATCGCCATACCAACCGATACCGGACATCTGCGTAAAGGCAAAACCTTCTATTGAAGTATGTTCGTAGCTATAACCGGAACCATTATCGCCTCCGGTGATGGTATTGGGGCTGACCTGCACCATTCCGAAAGGGGCGGTCGCTCCCGGAAAAGTCTTCCCGAGACCGTGATAACTCCCGGCCGCCTCGGTATTGGTGGTCGCTCCGATAAAAGGATTTACATAAGAGGATAACGGGCGGTCTACGGTTTCCTGTTTCGGAGTGTTACAGGAAAAGACTGAACCAGCCAATAATAGTCCGAATGAGAATTGTTTAATAGTCATAGCTTACCAGACTTAAGAATAATATTAAAAACACAAATTATAGCAAAGGAAAGAGCTGCCTATAAAGACAGCTCTTTTAATATCTTGTCGGTGACCCCGGCATTGCCGCTCACGAACCGGCCGGCACTCTTACCGACCGCTTCCAGAACTTCATGATAGGCCAGCAATTCATTCATCTTGCCGTCGAACTCGTCTTTTGAGGAAACGGAGAAACCGCCCCCGACCGCGATCAGATCGCGGGCTTCCTTGAACTTCTGGTAGCGCGGGCCGAACAATACGGGAATGCCATACACCGCCGCCTCCAGCGTATTATGGATACCGGCACCAAAACCGCCCCCGATATAAGCGATCGTCCCATACCGATAGATAGAGGATAACAACCCGAAACTATCTATTATCAAACAATCCTTTCCTTCCATCAGGCTCTTATCCTGCATCGCATCGGAGAGGCGGACGGACGGACGTTTCAACAACGATTCGATATACATCAGATGCTCCCGGTGTATCTCATGCGGGGCAATAATCAGCTTGATCTCCGGATGTTCATTGAAATAGGGAATCAGGATCTCCTCATCATGCGGCCAGGAGCTCCCGGCGATCAACGTGGGTTGCTTCTCTCCGCCTCCATTGGTCACGAACCGTTCCACATTCGGTAATTCGCGCGCCTGGTTACGGACATCCAACACCCGGTCGAAACGCGTGTCGCCACAAACGGTCACCTCTTTGATCCCGTACTTTCCAAGCAGGTCCTTAGAACGCTCATCCTGCACGAACAGGTGGTTGAAGCAATACAGCATCTTCCGGTAAGGCGCTCCGAACCATTGAAAAAACAACTGGTCCGGGCGGAAAATAGCCGAAATGATGTAAACCGGTATCCCCCGTTTCTTCAATTCATGCAGATAGTTTCCCCAGAACTCATACTTGATGAAAACGGCAATCGCCGGATTGGCCAGATTCAGGAACTTCTTCACCCGGTAAGGCGTGTCGAAAGGCAGGTAGCAGATCACATCCGCCCCGTTATAATTCTTCCGCACCTCATATCCCGAAGGGGAAAAGAAAGTCAAGAGGATCTTATATTCCGGATGTAGCACCCTGATCTTCTCGATCAGCGGGCGGCCCTGCTCGAACTCGCCCAGTGAAGAAGCGTGAAACCAGATATACTTAGCCTTCCTGTCGATCTTCTCACGAAGGATGCTATTGGTCTTCCACTGACCGAGGCGCATCATGCGCGCCTTCTTATGGAAAGGGGAAATCAACGCGACAATAAAGGCGTAGAAATGTATGAGTATGCTGTACATGAACTATTTAAGTATTTCGATCGCCCGCTGGATACGACGGATAGACTCTTCTTTACCCAAGGCCTCCGTGATATCGAAGATATGCGGGCCTTTGCCTTCGCCGACAAGGGCCAGGCGGGTTGCATTCATGATGTTCCCTAAATGATAGCCTTTGCTTTCGATCCAGGCTTTTACCTCTTCTTCCGTACCTTCGATATCGAACGGTTCGCGGGTACGAAGCACTTCTATCAGTTCCGTCAACTGGGCGGCGCTATCCTCTTTCCAGCGTTTCTTACGCGTCTTTTCATCATATTCGGTCGGAGCGACAAAGAAGAACGCACAAAGCTCCCACAAGTCCTTGATAAAAGTAGCGCGGTCTTTCATCATCGCTACCACCTTCTCCACGTATGCCGGTTCGGCTTTCACGCCGTGACTTTCGAGGATCGGCATGAAGAGGGTGGCCGCTTCCTTATTATCCATCGCCTGGATATAGTGGTGATTGAACCATTTTCCTTTTTCATAATCGAACTTGGCGCCGCTCTTGCTACAACGGCTCAGGTCGAAGAAGCGGATCAGCTCGTCCATGCTCATCACTTCCTGGTCGTTACCCGGGTTCCAGCCCAGCAGGGCAAGGAAGTTCACGACGGCCTGCGGCAGGTAGCCACTCTCACGATAGCCCGAGGAAACCTCGCCGCTCTTCGGATCGTGCCATTCCAACGGGAAGACAGGGAAGCCCAGGCGGTCGCCGTCGCGTTTGCTCAGCTTGCCGTTTCCTTCCGGCTTCAGGAGCAGGGCCAGGTGGGCAAACTGAGGCATCGTGTCCGTCCAGCCGAAATAGCGGTACAACAACACGTGGAGCGGGGCGCTCGGCAACCACTCCTCACCGCGGATCACGTGGGTGACTTCCATCAAATGGTCGTCCACGATATTTGCCAGGTGGTAAGTAGGCAACTGGTCGGCCGACTTATATAAGACTTTATCGTCAAGGATAGAAGAGTTGATAATCACTTCGCCGCGAATCAGGTCGTTCACGTGTATATCTTCGTCCGGTTCGATCTTCACACGGACAACATATTGCTGACCGGCGTCGATCAACGCTTTTACCTCTTCTTCGGAGAGAGTCAGCGAGTTACGCATCTGCATACGGGTAGAAGCATCATACTGGAAGTTGGGGATTTCCTTACGTTTGGCATCCAGCTCTTCGGGCGTGTCGAAAGCGATATAAGCATGGCCGGCGTCTAACAACCGGTCGACATACTTCTTGTAAATATCCCGGCGCTCACTCTGGCGGTAAGGGCCGTAATCGCCACCGAAGCCCACCCCTTCGTCAAACTTGATTCCTAACCACGTAAGGGCCTCGATAATATAGGCCTCCGCACCGGGGACGAAACGCCCGGAATCGGTATCTTCGATACGGAGAATCAGGTCTCCACCCTTCTGTTTGGCAAACAAATAATTGTATAAAGCTGTACGAACACCTCCGATATGCAACGCTCCCGTAGGACTCGGAGCAAACCGGACTCTAACTTTCCTTTCCGTCATAATTCTTTCATTCTATAATAATGCGGCAAAAGTAGCCCTTTTTTTTCTCTTAGTAAACTTTTTTATGTACATTTCGCCTTTCAATGGATAACAGCATCCATTTAGATAGGAAAATGAGGATTTATGGGTTTGTTTATATTGACCGATGGTAACTCCTTCCCCTCTTGAGAGGGGGCAGGGGGTGTGTGAATTTTGATAGATAGACAAAAGATAACACACCCCTTATCCCCTCTCAAGAGGGGAAACAGATACTCCCCGACGCTATATCACAAATACGATACAAACCCATAAATCATCATTTAGTAGTCAATTACAAAACAAGTTTTATGAAAGTAAAGAACTATAGCATACATCCCAGCGTCTATTTTATAGTGGCGGCATTGTTGATCGCTTACTTCTTTCCCCGGGAAGGGAAATTCCGTTACCAGTTTTACGAAGGGAAACCCTGGCGATACGGACTCCTCACCGCACCGAGCGATTTTCCGATCTATAAAACAGATGCCGAAGTGCAGGCCGAACGCGATAGCGCCCTCAAGAAATTCGAGCCTTACTACCGCCTGGACGCCACCGTCGAAGGCGCCGAGATCGACAAGCTCCGCGCAGACTACCGTAACACGCTCAAGAACCGGGCTACCCCGGCCTATATGCAATACATCGAAAACAGCCTGCAAAAGCTATACCGAGACGGTATCGTCTCCGCCCAGGATATGGACGAACTCAAAAAGGAGGAATATCCCCGCATCAACCTGCTCGATAACAACGTAGCCCATCCCCACTACAGTAGCGAGTTTTTCACGGTCAAGACAGCTTACGAGTTCATCATCAACAACTGTCCCTCTTACCTGGAAAAACAAGTCCTACAATCCTGTGATATCAACAATTACCTGGCCGAGAATGTCACATACGACAAAGCGACATCGGACAAGGTCAGAGAAGACATACTCGCCAGCGTCCCGTTGGCAAACGGCATGATACAGGCCGGCGAACGTATCGTCGACCGGGGGGAGATCATCGACAACCATACCTATAACGTATTGCGCTCCCTCAAAATCGTACACGAAAGCAAGGCGGGAGGCACCCAGCGGCAAAGCATCATCCTCGGAGGCCAGTTCGTGCTGGTATTCGGGATTCTCTTCTGTTTCTGGCTTTACCTGTGGTCTTTCCGGATCAAGATTCTGCACAACCGGAGGAACGCCCTTTTTCTTATCTTATGCGTATTCGTCAGTTGTATCATGACAGAGCTTTGCGTGACGTACGGGCTATTTAACGTCTATATCCTCCCGTTTGCCATCGTGCCGATTGTGGTGCGTACGTTCTTCGATTCGCGCACGGCCCTGTTCACACATCTGATCATCGTACTGATCTGCTCGCTGATGGTTCCTTTCCCGCACGAGTTCCTGCTACTCCAAGTCATCGCCGGCATGGTCGTCACCTTCAGTTTGAGAGATTTGTATGAACGTTCGCAACTGATCCGTTGTGCTTTCTTTATTTTCATGTCATACGCGCTCTGCTATATCAGCCTGTCCATTTACCAGGAGGCGGATTTCAAGAAGATCAACTGGATGATGCTGCTGTATTTCGGCATCAACTTCATCCTGCTGATGTTTACCTATATATTAGTGTATATGCTGGAAAAGACCTTCGGCTACGTGTCGAGTATCACGCTGGTCGAGTTGTCGAACATCAACACGCCTATCCTGAAAAAGTTGTCGGAGACATCACCCGGCACCTTCCAGCACTCCCTGCAGGTTTCCATCCTGGCATCCGAGGCGGCGGCCGCTATCGGAGCCAACGCGCAACTTGTCCGCACAGGCGCCATGTATCACGACATCGGAAAGATGGCAGCTCCGGCCTTCTTCACCGAAAACCAGAGCAGCTTCAACCCGCATAGCCAGCTAAGTTTCGACCAGAGCGCCAAAATCATCATCAACCATGTGAACGACGGCGTGAAGTTTGCAGAGAAGGCCATGCTACCAAAAGCGGTCACCGACTTCATCCGCACCCATCACGGACGCGGGAAAGCCAAATACTTCTATAACTCCTTCAAGAATCAATATCCCGACCGTGAGATCGACGAAGAAATCTTCACCTACCCCGGCCCGAACCCGTTCTCGAAAGAGACGGCCGTCCTGATGATGGCCGACTCCGTAGAAGCCGCTTCCCGTAGCCTGAAAGAGCACACGGAAGAAAACATCCGGAGCTTGGTCGACAAAATCATCGACGGCCAGATCACCGACGGCCTGATGAAGAACACACCGCTCACCTTCAAAGATGTGGAAACCGTCAAGAACGTATTCGTAGAGAAACTGAAGATCATGTACCACACACGGATCAGCTATCCGGACTTGAAGAAGTGAAAAGATTTGTTTTTCACGATTATATATCGTATGTTTGTAACGACTTAAAGCAAAGGTTTATGACTGCATTAGAATTACAAACTACCAAACAAGATATAATCAATACAATACTGGAGATTGAAGATCCCCATATTGTAGAACGTATAAAGAATTATCTGAATCAGATATATACTAATGAAGAAGTTTTTCCCGCTATCTCCGTCACAAAAATGAGAGCCGCTATTGAGCGCTCCGAAGATGATATCAAGAATGGACGAACAAGCAGTAATCAAGAGGTGATGAACAGAATACATCAAAAATTAGCCACTAATAAGAAATAATGGATATCGAATGGTCCCGCGAAGCAGAAGATTCGTTTAATGATATTGTAGATTGGTATTTAACACACATAGGATGGCATTCTGCCGAAAAGTTTACGTCTGCTGTCCAGGAACGTATCAATCTACTTCGCAATAATCCCTATTTAGGGCCCAAAGAAGAGGCTCTCACAGACAAACAAAAACCTTACCGTTCTTTATGGGACGGCAAACATTGCAAAATCATTTATTATGTGGAAGAGACCGACAATACTATCTATATAGCATATATCTGGGGATGTCGACAAGCCCCGGAAAAATTACAAAGTAAGTTCCGATAGCAACCCTGCGCAGGCATCTTCCAGCAAATCGAGCACCAGCTCGAAGCCTTCCGCACCGCTATAGTAAGGATCGGGGACGTAGTCGTACAACTTATTCCGGGAGTATTCCGTCATCTGGTGTATTTTGGCGACCGTCTCCAAGTCCGGTGCTTTCTGTCTCAGGTCGTCTATGTTCCGGTTGTCCATGCCGATGATCAGGTCGAAATCGAAGAAGTCTTCCGTACGCACCGGGCGGGAAATGGAATCCAGTTTATATCCCCGGCGGGCAGCATGCGCACGCATACGCGGATCTGCCCGCTCTCCTTCATGATACCCGATTATCCCGGCCGAGTCTACCTTGATCCAGTCACTCAATCCCGCGTCCTGCACCAATTTCTTCATCACCGCCTCCGCCGACGGCGAACGGCAAATATTGCCTAAACAGACAAACAATATCTTATATTTCCCTTTCTTCTCTTCCATAATTCTTAATTCATAATTCACAATTCTCCTCACGCCGGATCCACGTCATAATGTACAATCAACTGCTTGAACGGCAGGTAACGTTGCATCTCCGCATGCACGGTTTCTAAAATCTCGCGGACCGGAGCGATCGCGGCGGCTATTTCTATTTTCAAAACTATCTTCCGGATATGAAGCGCCTGCACACGCGTGACAGGCGGAGTAACAGGCCCTAAGACACGTTCACCCAAACGGCGGCGCAGGTTGTCGGCATATAAAGCGGACAACTCCTGCAAGACCGAGTCATTGCGGCTACGAAGCACAATCACGATCAGCCGGTAATAAGGCGGGTAACGGAACATACTGCGCTCACTTAGTTGCAGGCGAACCATCTCCTTATAGGCAAAACGCTCCACCATCCGGATCAACGGATGATCGGGGCTGGAGGTTTGCAGGACTACCGTCCCGCGTTTATCCCGCCGCCCGGCACGTCCGCTGACCTGTACCATTAGCTGGAAAGCCCGCTCATGGGCGCGAAAATCCGGGAAGTTCATCAGGCTATCGGCATTCAGGATGCCGACCACGCTGACGTTCCCGAAATCTAAACCTTTGGACAACATCTGGGTCCCGATCAATATCTGTGTCTTTCCCTTCTCGAAATCCGCAATGATCCGTTCGTAGGCCGTACGGGTACGGGCCGTGTCGAAGTCCAGGCGTTCCACTTTGGCCGCGGGGAAAAGCGTGGCGATCTCCTCTTCCACCATTTCCGTCCCGAAACCCATCGTCTTCAATTCCGTACTTTGGCATTCCGGACATTGGTGGGGCAACTGGATCTTATACCCGCAATAATGGCAAACCAATTCGTTACGGAACTTATGGTACGTCAGACTGACATCGCAATTCACGCAATGGGGCACCCAACCGCAACTCCTGCACTCGATCACGGGGGCAAAACCTCGCCGGTTCTGGAACAATATGGCCTGCTCTCCCCGTTCCAACGCCGCATGGATCTTCTCGACCAATACCGGCGAGAAGAGCGTATCTTTCATGATCTTCTTACGTCTCAACTCTTTAATATCGACCGGCAATATCTCCGGCATCAACTGGTCGCCATAGCGGGTGGAGAGTTCGACCAAACCGTATTTGCCGGTAGTCGCATTAAAATAGGAGTCGATAGACGGAGTGGCCGATCCTAAAAGCGTCTTCGCCCCATGCATGCCGGCCAATACGATTGCCGCATTGCGGGCATGATAGCGCGGGGCGGGGTCTTGTTGCTTATAGGTATTCTCGTGTTCCTCATCCACGACAATCAGCCCGAGGTCCTTAAACGGCAGGAACAACGAGGAACGGACCCCTAAGACCAGCATCGGCCCGCCCGTATGCAACAGGCGGTTCCAGACCTCCACCCGTTCGTTGTCGGAAAACTTGGAATGATAGACCAGCAATTTATCGCCGAACAACTTGGCCAGACGTTCGGTGATCTGTGTCGTAATGGCGATTTCAGGAAGGAGGTATAAGACCTGGCGGCCCATCTTCAGGACTTCGTCGATCAGGCGGACGTAGATCTCTGTCTTCCCGCTGGATGTCACGCCGTGCAAGAGGCACACGTCTTTCGTTCCGAACACCTCGTGTATCTCCCCGTAAGCCTTTTCCTGTGCCGGGCTGAGCGGACTGGGTGTCTGCAAGCGGCAGACCGGCACCTGGAGGCGCCCTACCTCTTTCTCGTAGCTCTCCAAAACGCCCCGCTTCAACAGACCGTCCAATATAGCCGGCGAACAACCGCTGCTTTCCAGCAATTCCTTTTTCGATAGTTCCCGCGCCAGAGCCGGATTAAGCGCATGGCTCAGGTCCAGGAAGCAGACCAACAGATGTTCCTGCTTCTTCGCCCGCCTGAACTCATCAAATACGGATTGTAGAGGCGCACGGCCATGCGTCTCTACATCCCGATAGGCTTCGGAAAGACGAATGAAGGTCTGCTTCTTCGGTGCAAAGCCCCGTTTCAACTCTTCGCTGACCTCGACCGCCCCTTTTGCCATCAGCGAGGCGACAACAGGCATGACGTTACGGAGTCCGGTCTTCTTCTCCAGTTCGGACACCGTCAGTTTCAAGACTCCCTTAAAGGCGTCCAGCACCGCTTGTTCGTTCGGGCGCAACGGCCCGTCGGCTTCAAAGGCTTCGTTATACGTAACGGCCGTCTCGCTTTCCAGCTTCAACCCGGAAGGCAAGGCGGCCTTATAAACATCTCCTAACTTACACAGATAATAAGACGCAATCCATTTCCAGAAACGAAGTTGCGGACGGCGAAGGACGGGAGTGGCATCTAAAAGGGCATAAATCTCCTTTGTCTCGTACTGGTTGTCGGCTCCACGCTCATGCACATCCATCACGATTGCCGTATAGTAGCGTTTCTTTCCGAAATGGACGATTACCCGGCAACCGGGTATAACCGCCTGTTCCAGATCGGCCGGGATACTATAGGTATAGCTATTCTCTAACGGCAGGGGTAATATGACATCTGCGTATTTCAAAACAAGATCGCCGCCGTAATAGACCAGCCGCGGTTCTTACCGTTCAAATCAAGTTTGGATGCGCTATAATCTTCCGTCAATCCCAGTGCATAATTGAAGCCGACCTGCAAATGCTTGATCAGCTCCACACCGGCTCCCAGATTAAGGCCGGCATTAAAGCTCTTCGCCTTCAACTGGTCTCCGACATATGACGGGATGTCCCAAAACTTATCGCCTCCGACACGGAAGCCTACATACGGACCGGCAGACAGATAGCCCTTAATAATCGGCAGGCCGAACTTCCACTTCAGGTTCACCGGCACATCTATATAATCATTCTTAAGGTCATCGCCACCCTTCACACCGATTCCTTTCTGCGAATAGAGGATAGCCGCATCAAAACCGACTCCCATCACCGGAGCCATCACTTCCACCATCGGGCCGATATTAAAGCCCGTCACATTGTCTTTCCCGACAATGTCTTCATTGAAATGCACGGACGAGATGTTCAAACCGCCCTTTATACCGAACTTAATCTGGGATTTCGCAGGCATAGCAACTAATGTCATCACGGCCAGCAACATAAACCCAACAATCTTTTTCATACTCTTTCTTTATTTAGTTAATACCGATTACAAATAAACGCACTTTTCCAGTAATAAACAAATCTTGCCTATAAAGTGTTGGCTCCGTATTATTCAACTAACCACTTCTCGATATTGCGTGTCTGCGCGCTGAAATTTATACCGATACGGAACAATTTGCGCGGGTCGGAAGCAAACGGAAGGGCATAACCTTTGTCATCGATTTGCCTCAATGCTTCTTCGGCCGTACCGTCGAGTTTGAACTCCATGACGTAGATGAAACGATCGGTTTGCAGGATCAGGTCTATACGGCCTTCCGACGTATGGTATTCTGCTTTCACATAGAAGCCCAGCAACTTAAAGACGATAAAGAGTACATTCTGATAATGCAGCTCCAGGTTGCGGACCAACTCGTAAGGGGTGTCGGCAAAGAAACTTTGCAGGCGGCGTAAAAAGGCATCGTAATTGCCCTCATAGATTTCCTGGGCAAACTTCTTGATCTGGAAAGTTGTGTCGACCTGACTCACCGGGGTGTAATAAGGCAGGAGATATTTAATGAACCCTTCCTCCACCTCCTTATTCGGGAAGCCCAGGCGGTAGAGCCCGAATGTCTTGTCATATCCCTTGATCGTCAGGTAACCGCTTTGATAGATAACCGGTATGGGGTTCTTCGAGATGGCATCGATGCTGTTCAAGACATCGGCATCCGTCTCGGTATGCGCCATCCGGTAGAGGTCGTAGTTCGTGCTTTGCAATAACTTCACCAGATAGGTGGGCGTGCCGGTTTCAAACCAGTAATTATCGAATTTCCGGTATTTGAATGTATTAAGCAGGCTGAAGGGATTGTAGATACCAGGAGAGTTCTCGACGAAGTGATAACCGTCAAAACTGGTTTTCAACTCCGTGCAAGTCTCTTCGTATGCCATATCGAGCGCAGAAGCCAATACATGGACGTCACCGTCAAAATCACGATGCAATTCATCTTCACTAATACCGCAAATGGACACATAAGGTCTTCTCATCGAAAGATCATCCAGATTATTCAGATCGCTGAACACACTCACTTTGCCGAACTTGGTCACACAGGTGAGGAAAGCGAACTGGATATACCGGTCCATGCTCTTCATCACCCCATAGAACGCTTTCAGGGTGTTGCGGTATTCGTTTTGCAATTCGTCGTTATCAATGGCCTGTAGCATCGGTTTGTCGTATTCATCTATCAGGATGACCACCCGCATACCAGTCTTCTCCGAAGCGCGCTCGATCACGTACGAGAAGCGTTCTTCCGGGCTACGGTCCTTTTTCTCGTCGCCATACAACAACTCCCACCTTTCCAGATGCTGATTGAGTATGGCGGTCAAATCCTCGGGAGAAACATATTTCTTGGCGTTCAAATCCAGATGTAACACCGGATAGGTCAGCCAGTCTTTTTCAAGTTTTTCGATAGCCAGCCCTTCAAATAATTCTTTCTTTCCCTTGAAATAGGCTTCGAACGTGGAAATAAGCAGGCTTTTGCCGAAACGACGCGGACGGCTCAGAAAGTAGTAGCTACCGGTCTTCACCAATTGATACACCAGGTCGGTTTTATCAACATACAGGTAGCCTTCTTTTCTGATCTTCTCAAAATTCTGTATCCCGATGGGGTACTTCCTGATAAATGTCGTTTCCATATATCCTCTGTTTTAAAAGTATGAATACAAATCTACGGAAAAACCTTCGATTTACATGCAAGTCAAATCAAAATCATTTAAATAGCGATAAAAGGAAAGCATGAACCAATAACGGAGCTCATCCCGCATATTGATCCATGCTTCTTTTCCTAATTATTATGGCAAAATAATTAAAAACAAGTACAATAGAGGCTATGGGAACGGGTAAAAAGAATATGTAAGCAGAAGTGCTATGATCCCTCTTCCGGCCTTTCCTCGAAGCCTTCGAAAATATATGCGTTGCAGGTCTTCTGACTTACTTCCGGTATGAGCGCCTTCCCAACTTTCGTCAGTGGCATAAAAAGAATTGCCCAATCCGTTTATGAAGCTTACAGCAGCGGGACTGTTCGGGATTTACACCCGATTCCCTTTTAATCCTTTTCCGCAGAGTGCGAAGCAGGAACAATGCATGCGACAAATATAGGGATATTTTCCATAAATATCTCATCTTCGCCTAAAAAAAGCTGAACGCGTCTTTTTCTAACGAAAAAGAGTCTGACATACGGTTGTTGGCCGCACATCAGACTCTCTTTAACAATCAGGGGTGAAAACCTTTTACTGGATCACGCCTGTTCCATCGGTGAAGTCGAGTACCGCTTTCTGTCCGGCTTTGACAGGCACAGCAGGCTGGTCGCCTCCATTGCCACGATATTCGATCTTTCCTTCGTAAATATTAAATTCGGCACGCCACCAATCAGGCAAACCCGGATGTTTGATACACATACGCAAGTCACCATCGGCCGCAAATGCAGGAGATGTGATCTTCTTGGCGACATTATCAACCGTAAACTTGCTTGCCTCATCGTAATCCCACGTACCACCGTTGACATCGCCGAACAGATAGATATTCACGTCTGTCACGGAAACGGTATTGTCTTCCAGGTTGACATAGATCAGATAATAGCCCGGAGTCGTCACGTTGATGTTATTTCCGCCTTTGGTATATTCCCCTATCGCATCGGTGTTCTCTTCGGCAATACCGAAGTCACCGCCCCAACCTAACTTAACCGTAAACTTGAAGCCGCCGGGATTCAGATAGGCGATCTTCCAGAATGAACTCGGCGTTCCGTTTACCGGAATACATTCTTCCGCATCTGTTTCGGGTGTCCATCCCTGGAAAGCATCCCCGACGATAAACAGATTTTCGGGATAAGCCGGCGGAACGACCGGGTCACCGGTCAGGACATAACGAGCGCTGAACTGGCCGGCACGGATATCATATTTCATAAATACGCTGAATTGTCCTCCGATATTCGTAACCAGGTTGGCGCCTCCCGTTTCCATGCTACTGAAACCTTCGGTCAGGACATTATCCGTTCCTTCTTTCGTTCCTGTGACATCGGTGAATATCTTCACTTTGCTGGCCGCATCGTATGGGATTTCATACCCCCAGTTACCGCTATAACGGAATTTGAACTCACCGGCATTCAGCGTCGTCGACATCTCCCACTCTACCGTCGTACTGGTCGCATCGAATTTCGGAGCATTGAATGGTGTTTCCTTATCCCATGCGCCTTCTGTGGCGGCACCGATAATGCCCCAGCTCACCGGCAGGATCGACACCTGGTTCAGACTGGTATTAACGATTATATTATACAACCCGTCGGATGCGACCGTAAAAGCCGGACCTCCGGCAGACAGGTTGCAGATGGAGATTACATCGGGAACTTCCTCGACGACTTCTCCTTTACCATAATGCACCGGTTCTTCTCCGACCGCTTTACATACGGATATATTAAATTCTCCGCCGGCTTTCAACCAGGTATAAATACCGATTATCTCCGGCTTCGTTTCAGACAGACCGTCGCCAAGATCCAGCTTGACGGGCTTCAAGGCTGACGTAGAAGCCTCGCCGCTGAATATGGTGGCACTACCGACCACATACGTACCGGGTTGCGCCTCTTCGATAATGGTCCAGTTATCGTTATCCTTACAACCTGTCACCGCCAGCAACAGGAGGATAAACATGGATATATAGTTGCATATCTTTTTCATATCATTGTCCTTTTATATGAATCTGTTTATAGTTGTTTATCAATATCCTTTATTCTGTGAAAGGTTCTTATTCAGCAAGACTACATCATGCGGAATAGGGAATACGGTGCAATAGGGTTGTGTCGCCGGACGGCCGTCCACCGCATCGCAGAACTTGCCGAACCTGACAAGATCCTGGCGGCGTACACCTTCCCAGGAAAGCTCGCGGGCACGTTCGTCAAGCAGGTCGTTGAGAGTTGCTTTGGAGAGTGCATCGGCACCTACACGTCCGCGCACTTCATTGATTTCATTGTCACCGCTTTCCCCTTTACGCATTTTGGCCTCAGCCTTCATCAACAGGACATCGGCATACCGGTATAATACGAAATCGACACTTTGCAATTTGCCTGCCGACTGGGAGGCGGGATCGATCTCATACTTTTTCCAACGTGCACCGGCCGTTTTTTCATCGGCTATACCTGAAACATCGACGGCGACGGCATCCGGCTTATATTCCAGCTCTTTATCACCATCCATGACCGGAGCGCCGTCCGGGCCGGTTACTTTACCCGTGTAGAAACACAATTCCAGACGGGGATCATTTTTACTTTTTCTGAAAGAGGCTAATAATTCCTTGGAAGCAGATGCTCCGTTCCAACCGTCGATCGAATAGGCTTTACCGTGTGCATAATGGACAGTACGGATAATATAATAGAACTGGGCGCTATACTTGGCCGGGTCCATCGGGATTGTGAAAATATTCTCTACAGACTTCTCGTTCCCCACACTGAAGTTAGATGAGTAAGAAGAAGAAAGCTGATATCCTAAATTGGAAATAGAGTCACAATAAGCGATCGTGGCATCCCAACAGGAAACCTTTTGGCCGCTCATGTCAAAATCCGTACTTCCGTTAGGAATACCGCCGTTGTCCGTCCAATCGTCATCCGAATAGACCTGCGCATTCAAAGCTAACTTAGCTAAAAGGTAAAAGGCCACCGGACGTGTCATACGACCGTAATACTCACCTTCTTTGGTACTATTTGCCGTATTCAAATAAGGCAAAGCCTCCTGTAATTCCTTCCGGACAAAATTGTACACTTCGCTTCTTTCGGATTGTTTGACATCCGAAATCTGCACATCCGACTTTTCGACAAGAGGGACACGGCCGAAGCAATCCAGCAACTGGTAGTAGTAGAGTGCACGGATCGCCTGCACCTCCGCTTTGTAAACGGGAAGATAGATATTCTCGGGATCTGCTTCCATCAGGCCGTTCAACTTGTCGATAGACTGGTTGCTCAGCCCGATCACCTTATACAGATAATCCCAGACACTCTTGAAAGGAGCTTCGGACTTATCCCAGGTATGAAGATACAACCGTTGCCATAACTTCCCGTCTTCCCAGTCACCTCCACGGGTCGGGAGCAAGGCTTCGTCGTTCGTAAATGTCTGGATGTCATACAGGCCACGGTCTGTCCCGGCCAGTCCTTCCCCTCCGCCGGTCGCACCGATCTGGGTATAGAGGTTGGCTACTGTATTGAGATAGATCAATTCCGGGCTTTTGTAAGCCTCATCTTCCGGCATCTGGTCTTTCGGGTTTTCTTCCAGGAAAGAGCTACAGGAAGGAAGAGCAAATGTGGCGGCTACAAGCAGGCAGCTATATATTATATTCTTTTTCATGTTTTTATGCTAATTAGAAGGTTATATTTAATCCGAGAGAATAGGTCCGCGTCAACGGGTAGAAGCGTTTGTCATCAACGCCCATATCGCTACCGACAACGGTGTTGTTGATCATCGGCGACAAGCCTGAATAGTTCGTGAACGTATGCACGTTATTGACAGAAGCCGTCAACCGTATGTTCTTAATGACTTTATCGATTTTCTTTACATTGAAGTTATAGCCCAATGTGATGTAATCGATATTCACATAATCACCTTTTTCCAGCCAATAGTCAGTAACCGTATTATCCTTGATATTCATGGAAGG
This sequence comes from uncultured Parabacteroides sp., assembly GCA_900552465.1. GTDB lineage: Bacteria > Bacteroidota > Bacteroidia > Bacteroidales > Tannerellaceae > Parabacteroides. The sequence goes on from URZO01000023.1 coordinate 28,875, forward strand.
AGCATCCGGCAAGACGTTGTATGTCGGGAAGGTATTCATATTCATATAGGTCAGGGAAGTTCCATTATAGATCTTATGTCCGAACGCTCCGCTCATCTGTACCTGTAAGTCAAAGCGTTTATAACGCATGCTGATGTTGGCACCCATGAATACTTTAGGAGTTGCCTGTCCTGCCACGTAGCGGTCGTTGCCGTCATTGATATCAACGGTACCGTTCTTGTCGAGGTCTTCAATCTGGTACGTATAGCTACCCAGACCGTCGTTTACCAGACCTCTTGAATGAGGCAGATAGAATACACCTACCGGTTGTCCTACCATCTGATAGATAACGCCCGTATTACCACCGATAAAACCGGCGCCGTTGATGCTACCCAGGCGCATATATTCGGAAGTAGACAATTCCTGGCCCATATAAGTTCCGCTCAACGATTTCAGTTCATTCTTCTGATAAGAGACATTGGCACTGATCTTCAGGTCGAAATCTTTTGTCTGTACCGGTGTGCCGCTCAATGCTATTTCCACACCGTTGTTCTGCATTTCCCCCAAGTTTGCCAGGAGCTTGTTGTAGAGGAACGGAGGAACCGGAACGGCATATTCATACAACAAGTCGGTCGTTCTTGAGTTGTAATAGTCGACAGAACCGGAGATCCGGCTATCCAACAGACTGAAGTCAACGCCCACGTCGAACATCTTCTTGGTTTCCCATTTCAGGTCCGGGTTTGCATTACGGGCATACCCGTAAGTAACGGTTTGCTGGCCATTGACGGTCGTGATACCGGTGGGTTGCATCAAAGAGAGCGAGTTGTAGGGCGATATGGCATCCTGGTTACCGGTCAGACCGTAACCGGCTCTGATTTTGATGTTTGTAATCTGCTCGATATCCTTCAGGAATGCTTCGTTGCTGATTACCCATGCCGCAGAAGCGGAAGGGAAGAAGCCCCACTTGTTGTTTTCTCCCAGTTTGGAAGAACCGTCGGTACGCAGGTTAACCGTTGCAATATAACGGTCGTCAAACATATAGTTAAGACGGGCCATGAAAGAAGAAATATTGTAGGAGTTGGCATAAGAAGTAACGTCGCCATACTTCACATTTGCTCCTGCTTTCAGGTTGTCATATCCGAAATAGTTCGTACCGAAGCCGCGTGCGTCAGCACCGAAACCGTTGAACTTATAGCTCTGCCCTTCCATCAATCCTAAAACATCAACATGATTCTTTCCGAAGTCTTTCTTATAGGACAACGTGATATTTCCCATCAGCACATCGCTGTTCTTCTGCGTCTTGCTGGCCTTACCGCTACCTTCACGGATACCGGCTTTGATATTATTCGGAATGTAGGTCGAGTTGATCTTCTCATTATAGGTATAAGAGCCGAATACGCTCAACATCAGATCAGGGGTAAAGTTGAACGAGAGCTTGCCGTGTGCATTCAGGTAGGCATTGTCTTCCTTATCCTGTATGGTCAGACGTCCCAGCGGGTTGTCTATCTCGTTTGCGTTCGGATCTTCCGGCCATGTACCGTCGGCATTGCGGGCGGCAGGCAGGGTCGGATTGAAAGAAGCGGCGGAATAGAATGTTTTCTGGTGATCGTTCACATAGTTATTCACTTTCTTGGATCCGAACATACCGAATTCTATTTTCAGACGGTCGTCGAACATCCGCTGGTTCGCATCCAACTTAGCGGTATAATTGCGCATATCGCTACCGTCAATAATACCGTCCTGTGCAATCACGCCGATCGAAGCGCGGTAATTGGATTGCTCGTTTCCGGCACCGAAAGAGACGCGATGGTTCTGGGTGAAACCGGTACGTTGCATCTCCTTCATGAAGTTCGTGCTCGCACCGCCGTCGAGGGCATTGACATACCCACCGGCCTCTACGGCCGACCGGTATTGTGCGGCATTCAGCATATCGATGTTCTTATAGACGCTTTCCACGCCGAATGTCCCGTCATAGTTCAGGCTAACGGCTCCAGCCTTTCCTTTCGTCGTGGTAACGACAATCACACCGCTGGCACCACGTGAACCATACTGGGCGGTTTCGGAAGCATCCTTCAAAATCGTAAAGGTCTCGATGTCGGAAGGAGAAAGCGCATTCAGTAATCCTAAGTCACCAAAAACACCGTCTATCACAACCAACGGATCGTTACCGCCGGATAATGAAGTCGTACCACGCACACGGATAGAGGGAGTGGAAGCCGGGTCGCCTCCCTGTTTGTTGATGACCACACCGGCCACTTTTCCCTTTATCGACTCGAGCGGGTTCGTTACGACTCCGACATTCATGTCTTCTTTCTTAATCTTTTCAACGGCACCGGAGATCGTCCGCTTACTTCCCGTAGCGTAACCGACAACAACCACTTCGTCCAGCGCTTCCACATCTTCTTTCAGGATGATATTAAAAGAACTCTGTCCATTAACGGCTATGGTCTGAGGGATATAGCCGATATACGAAATATTGATCGAGGAGTTTCCGGGTACGGTTAAAGAGAAATTACCGTCTACATCGGTAATGATCCCGTTTGTCGTACCAACCTGAAGAACACTGGCACCGATAATCGGCTCGCCGGTCACATCTTTTACATTACCTCTGACTGTAATGTCTTGCGCAAAAATGCTAAAGTTACACAGTAAGCCTATTAGTACTAATAGGCTTACTCTTGCAATGCAAGAGTAAATTTTTTGTTTCATGCATTAGAGAATTTAAGATTGTTATTACTAATGTTAATTTTATTCGTAAATTAGAGAAATACCTATTAAAACCTATTTGTCTTCAACCTATTGAAGCTATTATAACCTTTTCAATCCTTTTGCCTCTGATTTATCTTTTACTTCTTTGATACTGATGGCGTAACCACCTCCACTTACTGCCCGCAAGGTTAGCTTGCTTTTGTTGGTCAGCAGGCCCTTGCTAATCGTATAGGCCTGCGGATTATTCTTCCAGTCAGCATCTTTGGCATCGGCATACACCGTTGCTATATATTGTTTTCCCGGTTGCAGGAAATCAAATGTCAATTTGGAAGTATGTCCGTTTTCATCAGCCGTACAACCGATAAACCAGTCATTCGAACCTTTGGCCCGACGGGCAATCGTGATGTAGTCTCCCGGTTCAGCTTCCAGATACAGGCTTTCATCCCAATCGACGGCGACATCCTTAATAAACTGGAAGGCATCCATAAAACGTTCATAATTTTCAGGAATATCGGCGGCCATCTGCAGAGGACTGTACATCGTGACATACAATGCCAACTGGCGTACCAGAGTAGAGCGGACCTGGGAGTTGTTATTCGGATTCATCTTATTACAATGCGTTTCAAAGATACCCGGCGTATAATCCATCGGTCCACCGACCAGACGGGTAAAAGGCAGGATAGTCGTATGGTCCACATTGTTGCCGCCAAACGATTCATACTCTGTTCCGCGTGCAGATTCGTTGCCGATCAGGTTCGGATAGGTACGGCAAAGCCCGGTAGGACGAACCGCTTCGTGTGCATTTACCATAATCTTATAATCGGCCGCTTTCTTGACGGCATATAAATAGTGGTTATTCATCCATTGTCCGTAATGGTATTCTCCGCGCGGGATAATATCACCGACATAGCCGCTCTTAACCGAGTTATATCCGTTGTCGACCATGAACTGGTAAGCTTTATCCATATGACGTTCGTAATTACGGACGGAAGCAGATGTTTCATGGTGCATCATCAATCTCACCCCTTTACCGGCGGCATAGCTTTGAAGCTCTTTTACGTTGAAATCAGGATAAGGAGTCACAAAGTCAAAGACATAATCCTTGCTTTTCCCGAACCAGTCTTCCCAGCCTTCATTCCATCCTTCAACCAGAACCTGGTCGAAACCATTCTGAGCGGCAAAATCGATATAACGTTTTACATTTGCCGTATTAGCGGAATGCCTGCCATTCGGCTTTGTCTTGGAATAGTCCGTCACTCCTAACTTCACACTTGAAAGTTCGTCCGTATAAGCCCAAGTCCCCTTATTGGTAATCATATCCCACCATACACCGATGTATTTAACCGGTTTGATCCAGGAAACATCCTCTAATTTACAAGGTTCATTCAGATTGAGCGTAATGCGGGATGCCAAAATATCACGGGCATCGTCACTCACGATAACCGTACGCCAAGGCGAGTTGCAAGGTGTTTGCAGATAGCCTTTATCGCCTCTTGCATCAGGGGTGAGCCAGGATTCGAACACCATGTTCTTGTCATCCAGGTTCAGATGCATGCACGCATAATCGATCAGAGCGGCTTCATGCAAATTGATATACAGGCCATCGTCGGTCTTCATCATCAAAGCGGTCTGCACGCCTGTCGGTGAAAACGGTGTCTGTGAAGAATTAGGAGTGATAGCCTTCTTCATCAACCCTCTGATTTCAGATAAACGGGAAGTCGTGTAATCGTATTCTTGCGTGTCATAATCCCCCGGTATCCAAAATGCCGTATGGTCGCCAGCCATACCGAATTGCGAATGTTCTTCTTTGATGACGAAATAGTTCAACTCCTTCTGTTGCGGAAACTCATAGCGGAAGCCCAATCCGTCATTGAATAGGCGGAACCGGATCACAATGTGTCTGCCGTTTGCAGGCTGATTCAGCGTCACCGCCAATTCGTTATAATGATCCCTGATTTCCTTTTCCTCTCCCCAAACCGGCTTCCAGGTTTCATCGAAGGTAGATGTCTTGACCTCTCCGATTTCGAAACCATTATAAAGATTTGTCTTTTTATCTAATGTCGTAACGTCTTTACGCTGCTTGAACTCGAAGTCGACAGCTGCATCCGCATCCTCTTTTTTCAGTTCCAGACCCAATGTACTGGGTTTGATGACCTCTTTCTGTTTATAAGTTAATTCATAAACAGGAGCACCTTCCTGATTCAAACGAAATGTCATTTCCAGATTGCCATCCGGCGAGGTTAGTTTTTGCTGCGCATTTCCGATAAATGAAATGCAGAGTAAAAAGACGAGTGAAAGATTCTTTTTTCTTTTCATATTATAAAATGGTATTAAATTATGTGCCAACGTATGGTCCGAGAGTTTTTTTCATTTCGGATATGGCAAATGTAACGGTATTGAAACCCGTTAAATGAGACAAGAACAAAAATATAAATGATTTTCAGTTCATTTTTAAACTAATACACTATTCCACAAGCAATTACTCTTAAACATCTTTTTTAAAAATATAAGTCTTTGTGAACTGTCAGAATCACATCCACACCTTTTCTACAGCCTTTAATAAATATTTCTTACCGTTTTCTGCTCTCCGGATACTTAATATTTATATATTTGTGAAAAACAAAGTCAATGATGATAATGAAAGACATTCCCTGTTACCTTATATTATTACTACTCGCCTGCCCGATCTCTTTGTTTGCCGAAAAGAGAACAAACGAGATTGTCTTGGAAGAGTTGGACGGAATAATAGCCAGGAAACAGACCTTCCATATTAAAAAAGAAAAAGAGATCAACGACCTGAAATTACAGCTATACCAATCAAAAAATGATGAAGAAAAATATAACCTGTACGGTTCGCTATACCATCTTTACTTGCACTATCAGGCCGATTCTTCGTTGTATTATATAAACAGCAAGATCAATTTACTTCCTTCGCTGAATCATCCCGAATTAAAAAACGAACTCATTATCAACCAGGCGGAAGTAATGGGAGTCATGGGAATGTACAATGAAGCACTTGAAAAGTTAGAGCAGATCAACCCTAAGGAACTGGATCAAAAGACTCTTAATTATTATTACGGTACGTTCCGGGCATATTACGGATGGTTGACCGATTATACGACACATGATGACGAAAGGCAGAAATACCTGCAAAAGACCAACGCATACCGCGACTCCATCCTGTCAACGCCTGTTCCAGGGATAAACCAGGACATCGTCCGGGCTGAGAAATGGATAGTCGACGGTAAGCCTGACAGTTCATTAGTGATTCTATATGACCTTTTAAAGCAAGAACCCGATATCCGCCAGAAAACGTTTATCTATTATACACTATCCGAAGTATACGACGCAATGCATAATACAGACAAGCAGATCTATTATCTGGCATTAACCGCCATGTTGGATTTGCAGTCGGCAACAAAAGAATATGCATCCTTGCAAAAGTTAGCACAACTCATCTATCAACAGGGCGAGATAGACCGTGCCTACAAATATCTGAATTGCTCCATGGAGGATGCCGTTTCATGTAATGCCCGTCTACGTTTTATCGAGGTCACACAGTTCTTTCCGATTATCGACAAAGCCTACAAGTTAAAGGAGAAAAGAGAGCGCCAGATCTCGCGCACACTACTAATAAGCATAAGCCTTCTGTCTCTTTTCCTGATTGCAACGATCTTCTATCTGTACCGGTGGATGAAAAAGCTATCGGCTATGCGCGGGGATCTGAGCCAGACCAACAAGCAATTGCAAACCGTAAATAAGGAACTGGAACAAACCGGCAAAATTAAGGAAGTATATATCGCCCGTTACCTGGACCGTTGCGTCGCTTACCTGGACCAGTTGGACACTTACCGCCGTTCATTAGCTAAACTGGCAATGGCCTCACGCATAGACGACCTGTTCAAAGCCATCAAATCCGAACAGTTTATCCGTGACGAACGGAAAGAGTTCTACAATGAGTTTGACAAGTCTTTCCTGGAACTGTTCCCCCATTTTATCTCTTCGTTCAACAACCTGCTGGTAGAAGAGGGACGGATTTATCCTAAATCAGGGGAACTGCTGACAACAGAACTGCGCATATTCGCACTGATCCGCTTAGGAGTAACGGACAGCAACCGGATCGCCCACTTCCTGGGATATTCTTTAGCGACCATTTACAACTACCGTAGCAAGATACGGAATAAAGCAATCGGCAGCAAAGAACAGTTCGAACAGAACGTAATGAATCTATAACGCTTGCGACCGGCGGTAAGCATCGACGGCATCTTTAACCGAACCGTACATAAGAAGCAGATGCTGGGACTGGCTATAAGGAAGGCCTAACTCTTCGGCCACCATACGGGTACCCCGGTCTATGAGTTTCTGGTTGGTAAGCTGCATATTGACCATCCGGTTTCCTTTTATCCTGCCTAACCGGATCATGACAGAGGTGGAGATCATATTCAGGATCATCTTCTGCCCCGTACCGGATTTCATGCGGGAACTGCCGGTAACAAACTCCGGGCCGACAATCATCTCGATAGCCACGTCGGCTTGTGCGGCCATCGGAGAATCGGGATTGCTGGAGATAGAGGCCGTCAGGATGCCGTGTTCGCGGGCCCGGCGGAGCGCGCCGATAACATAAGGGGTCGTACCGGAAGCAGCAATGCCGATCACGGTATCCTGGGTGTTTATCTGATGTTCCTGCAATTCCTGCCAGCCGCGCTCCTCATCGTCTTCGGCATTCTCCACCGGGTTGCGCAGGGCGGTGTCGCCTCCGGCGATCAGCCCGACAATCACCGAAGGAGGCATTCCGAATGTTGGCGGTATCTCGGAGGCGTCCAGCACACCCAATCTTCCGCTTGTCCCCGCACCCAGATAGAAGATACGTCCCCCTTGCTGCATACGGGGGACGATCTTCAAAACCAATTCTTCTATTTTAGGGATCGTCTTCCGGACAGCCAGGGCGACCTTCTGATCTTCCGTATTTATATCTTCGAGCAACTCCCGGACAGATTTCTGTTCGAGATCGTCGTATAGGGAATCCTGTTCTGTTATCTTGATGAACGGCATATCTTATTTAAACGTCAGGCAAACAGGTTTACTAACTTTTATATCTTTACCCGTATCTTTCAGGAGCCCGGTCTGCGGGTCAATCTCAAAGAGCTGGACAACGTCACTATTGCAACAGGCACACAACAGGTATTTGCCGTTTGGAGAAATGATGAAATTACGCGGATGAATGCCCGTCAGCTGATACCCCACTTTCGTCAGTTTACCATCGGCCGGATTGATGGAGAAGATCGCAATGCCGTCTCCTTTCAGGCGGTTGGAAGCATAGAGGAAGCGACCGTCGGGAGTAATATGTATATCGGCACTGCCCGATGCATGCAGGCTGTCGGCTTCAATAAACTGAACCGGCGTAAGATTGCCGTTGTCATAATCGAGAACCGCAACACGTCCGGAAAGCTCGCTGATCAGATAAGCCCGTTTCCCGTTCGGATGAAAAACAGCGTGCCGCGGGCCTTCACCGGCAGGCAGACTGAAAGAGGAGGGCGTTCCTTCCTTCAAACTCAATCCGTTGCCGGAGGCTATAAGCTCGAACTTATAAATCCGGTCTGCACCCAAATCGTTTGCATACAGATATTTCTCATCCGGAGAAGCATAGGTACAATGCAAGTGCGAAGTTGCCTGCCGGGCGGAACCCGGAGTGCCTCCTTCAAAAGCATAGATCTTAGCAGGCTGCAAGGAGCCATCGGCCGTAATAGGGAAAACACTGATGCTTCCACCGTTATAATTTGAGGCAACAATCATGCGGCGCTGGCTGTCTATCCAAAGATGGCAGGGAGTACTTCCATACGTCCTCTGCTCATTCAACAGAGAAAGAGTGCCTGTTTTGTCGTCAAAGGAATAGGCGCAAACCTTCGCGTCCTCCTCGCCCGTTTCACTTACGGAATAAAGAAACTTACCGTCCCGGCTCAACACCTGGAAAGACGGAGACTGTATGCCCGATGTTTCCTTCAAGAGTGTAGCTGTTCCATTGTCCGTATCGAAACGATACAGACCGATACCCGTATTTGCCGCATCGGTAAAAGAGCCGATAAACAAATACAAATCATTCTCCTTTTGTGTACATGAAGTAAAAACCATACTCAGTAAACCAATAAAAAAACACTTAAACTTCGTCATATCTATTCCTAATTAAAGATTGTGATAAGCAACTAAACCAGCAAGCGGGCTCCGGACAACTCTTCCCAGACGAATCCCCAACTCTCCGGCAACCGCCTCCAACTGTTCCCGGTAATACCAGGCGACAGAACCCAGCAGATGAACCGGATAGGCCCGATAGTCATACTGCATCACGTTGCGGGTAAAGAATTTCCGAAAACTGCCGTTCACCAGACGACTGATTGCCGGTTCCTCTATATGCCGGATCAGGAAAGGAGACAAACTTGCCAGAAAACGGTTAGGGAAAGGTTGTTTATATACCTTTTCCATAATAACGGCAGGCGTCAGGTCGAACTCCGCAAAAAAGGCTTCCTTCAATGCCTCCGGCAGTTGGTTCTTCAAGACATCGCCGACAAGCAGTTTCCCGAGAACAGCCCCGCTCCCTTCATCACCGAGGATAAAACCTAACGGAGAAACATTCCTGACAATCTCTTTCCCGTCGTACAAGCAAGAATTGGAACCGGTTCCCAAGATGCAGGCAATCCCCACCTCATCTCCACACAAGGCACGGGCGGCCGCTAACAGATCGCTCCCGACTTCCACCGGAACAGGCAGATAACGGCTGATCGCCCGCCGGACCACCTCATTCTTTTCCGGAAAAGCACATCCCGCACCATAGAAGGAGACAGAAGTGACCGCCAGCCCTTCCAAAGCCGGAAGCAAGTTCTTCTCCACTTCGCCGGCAATCTCTTCTTCCGACTGGAAGAACGGGTTAATGCCGGCAGTCGTGACACGGCGGACAATATCGCCCTTATCCGCTACACACCAATCCGTCTTGGTGGAACCGCTGTCTGATATCAGTATCATATTTCTTTTACTTCTTTTTTCTTCTTTTTCCCGAACTCAGGATCGATCTTCAGGCAGGCCGTAATAAGCAACGTCACCAGGCAGCAGCCCATCACCCACCAGAAGAAGTTTTCATATCCCATCTGCTCCTGCAACCAGCCCGCCACCATTCCGGGAAGCATCAGGCCCAGGGCCATAAAGGCGGTACAGATTGCGTAGTGAGCCGTCTTATGCTCGCCGTCGGAATAATAAATCAGGTACAACATATAAGCCGTAAACCCGAAACCGTAACCGAACTGCTCGATAAAGACACAGATATTGACGATCCACAGGTTATCCGGCAAAGCCGTGCTCAGATAGATAAAGACGGCATCGGGCAACGATATCGCTAACGCCATCGGCCAGATCCATTTCTTCAATCCGCCGGCAGAAGCGGCAATGCCGCCCAATATGCCTCCTAACGTCAAGCCGATCGTTCCGATCGTCCCATACACCAACCCGATCTCGGCCGTCGAAAGCCCCAACCCTCCCACTTCGCGGGGATCGACCAGGAAAGGCGTGACCAGCTTCGATAACTGCGCCTCTGGGAAGCGGTATAACAACATGAAGAGGATTGCAACCAGCGCCTGCTTCTTTTTGAAGAATGAGGCGAAAGTCCCGAAGAACTCTTTCAGGATCGTAGCCGGCGTAACCGTGGCAGAAGGTTTGTCACTCTTCGGTGCAGGCAATATATAGCGGTGATAGAGGAACAAAGCCAGGAACAGCCCCGCCAGGATAAAGAACGTGACGGACCAGGCAAGCGGAATCTTCCCCGTCCGGTTCTCCAGGAACCCGGCAAACATCACCAGCACTCCTTGCCCGGCAATAATCGCAATCCGGTAGAACGTGCTGCGGATACCGACAAAGAACGCCTGTTCATGCGAATCGAGCGCCAACATATAGAAACCGTCCGCCGCAATATCGTGCGTCGCCGAACTGAAAGCTAACAACCAGAACACCGCCAACGAAGCCTGAAAGAAGAAAGCGGTCGGGATCGTAAAGGCAACACCGGCAAGTCCGCCGCCGATCAGCAACTGCATCGTCACCACCCACCAACGCTTCGTCTTCAGCAGATCGACGAAAGGGCTCCAAAAGGGTTTGATCACCCAGGGAAGATTCAGCCAGCTCGTATAGAGGGCGATATCCGTATTCGATATTCCCAAACGTTTATACATCAGAACCGAAACGATCATCACCGCCACGTACGGAATTCCCTGCGCAAAGTAGAGGGAAGGGACCCAGAACCAGGGCGACCTTGCGGACGGTTTATCAGACAAAGGCTTCTGTGGTATCATACTTTTTCTCTTATCTTTCGAATTATCTCATTCTTTTCTGCTTCCGTCAGGCTAACCTCCCGCCAGACCTGTTCCAGGTCGGCATACGTCACTTTCCGGAAGTCTTTCTCTAACGGGACGACAAACAAGCCGGACATCTCGACGGTAGCCGGACTGATCAGTATATTGTCGTCTCCCTCCGCATAGTAGCACGAAGGACGCAGTTCGCGCCGGGGAAAGACACACGTGATCCGGGAATCGCCTTCCGTCCAGGTCAGGACGTTCATCATCGGCTCATAGTCGCCCGGCTTCACCGTCATCCGGTCATATAATAAGGTAAAGACTTCCTCGGCTTCAGCCTTATCGTCCGACACCAGGATGAAGGCAGTCGGCAGATGATCGACCAACGCATAAAGGCATGTCCTTTCACCTTCCCGGACGATCGCCTTCGAAGCCCCGGCCCAGCTTTGTATAACCGGAAAGCCGCCTCGCCTTCCTGCCTGGAAGTGCATGTGGTCGGGAGCGGAAGCCCCGCATTTAGGCCCGTTATAAAACAAGGCATAGCCGGGCAGATCGGAAGCCAGGTCCAGCATATCGCCGTAGTAAGGCGCAATCTGCTGCTTCTCGTGCCGGCGCAACGGAACTGTCAGGTGATCGTTGAAGATCGGATAAGGATTGACCAGAATCTCGAAGGCGTCATTATACACCACGCTCTTCTGTTCCTCCGGCCGGTGGCAGAAGAAACAGGGACGCGCCTCCAAAGAAGCCTTGTCTATCTTGGCGGCGGACGAACGGATCCGCTCGGGATTGAACTGAAGAATCGTAAGCCTGCTATCTCCTTCAAAGCAACGGGTCTGTACATGCGCCAGCGAGGCATAATTATCATGCGCCAGCTTCCAATCCCTCTTCTGAGAGAGAAGGAGCGATTCTATTTGTTGTTCCAGGTCATTCATATACTTCGTGTTTTCACGGTTGTCAGTACCTTTACCCGCATCACAAATGTAGTGAAAAAAAACTGGTCACATACTTTTATCCGGCTAATAAGGAAGAATTAGCGAATTAGTCCTTATGAATTAGCCTGAAGAACAGTGTTCCTTAGTCGTTCGGCGCCCGGCGGACGATCGTTCGCTTGCCGGCGGACGATTTATAGATAACGATCCTTCCGCTAATTCAGACTGAACAAACGGCTAATTCATACTGAACAAACGGCTAAAAGAAACCGTCCGCCGTCTATCATCTATACGAATGAGTGTTCTGCGCGATCCGCGCCTGTAGTTCCCAGGTACGGATGCGGTCTTTGTAGGTGTTGTGTCCGTTCATCTTCACGATGTCGAGGGCGGCATCGGAGTTATCTTCCCAACGGCGGCAGAGATAGAGGACGTCGTAGATACGCCCGATCTGCCAGGTGCGGGAGATGCGCAGTCCCAGGGCGTAATCTTCTCCGTAGCTGGTGTTGGGCAGGTTGATCGTCCGCAGCACCGGAGTATAGAAAGCACGGGGAGCGCCCAGGCCGTTGATGCGCAGGGCGTTGTTGCGTCCGTTCTCCGGCGTCCACTCTTTATGGTCGATCACGCCGGGCGGGATTTCGTTCATCGCGAAGTCCGTCATCCGGTATGTGCCGACAACCATTGCGCAGTTCTGTTCGTAGAAGGCATTTACGATCTTCTGCAACGTGTCGGGGCCGCTATACACATCGTCGCTATCGAGCTGGACGGCAAACTTGCCGCAGGCCGGATGATGGACGCCTAAGTTCCAGCAGCCGCCGATACCGAGGTCGGAACGCGCGGGGATCAGATGGATCACACGTTCGTCCGATGTGTATCTTTCGATGACTTCGGACGTGCCGTCCGTCGAATGGTTATCTATGATAATCAGGTTGAAGCGGAACGTTGTCTGCTGTGCCAGCACGGAACGGATGGCATCTTCTATGGTGCGGATGCGATTACGGACCGGGATAATGACAGAGGCTTCCTGCTCGAAAGCCCCGGCATCGAAGGCGATCGGTTCGAAACGGGGAGCAAGATAGCCGCCGACCCGTTTCAGGTAAGCCGTGCAGGCCGCTTCCATCTCGATCTGTACCACCCGGTTCTTCGGGTCGACATAATCGAACAGCTTCTCTCCACTCTTGCGCTTGTCCTGTTCTACTTCGGAATATAAATATTCATTGATGTGGACCAACCCGGCCAATTCGGAAACACGAAGACGCAGGTCGTAGAGTCCGGCAAAACGATAATTACAGTCCATCGCCGCCACCGCCTGCTTCAACACGGCCGAGTCGAACAGCAGGACCGAACCGAAGTCGAAGTCGTCGCGCAGGCTGCCTTGCTGGTAATCGATCACCGGAGCGGGTTTATAGACGCCGGCTTCCACCTGGTAATGGTCTGCATAAAGCATCCCGGCATGTGTATCGCCGGCTATTGCTAACATACGTTCCAAGGCAAACTGTCCCGGTTCGAGCGTCGTATGTTTCGTATATAATAAGGTATAGGCCGTATCCGCCTGCGAAGCGATAGCCCGACAAGCGGCGGTGCTGCTGAGCGAACCGACAGATAAGACCTCACACCCTATAACCGGGCCGGAAGCGGGCTCGGCCGACAACAAATATATATTTTTTACCCGGTCGCAAAGCCTCAACCCTTTTATGATTTGTTCGGCCTGGGAAAAAGACAGGAAGGGAATAAAACAATTTATCATTTCCATCTTGTTATTAGTTTGTACCGGTAACAAAAATAAGGATAAAATATGAGCTTTTACCGGAAGATAAAAGTATCTTTGTATGTGACACCCAAAATAGAACAAATGAAGCACCAGATCATCCTGCTTGGGAAAGACATCACTTCTGTCTACCACGGCATTAAAGAATTCGGGCCGGACCACATCCACCTGCTCTATACAGATGCAACAGATCATATCGAAACGCCGATGTATCCTTTGCTGCCATCCTCCATCCGATGCAACCGCTACAAGGCGGAGCCTTACAACGGAAACAACGTGATCGACGTATGCCGCCGCATCCATCAGGAGCATCAGGGGGAATTTACATACAACCTGTCCGAAGGAACAAAGGTCATGGCTTTTGCCGCTTTCGTTGTTGCCAAAGAGTCGGGCGCCGATGCTTTCTACCTGACGCAGCACGGAGAGGTTGTCCACCTGAGCCGGTTCGAGAATCATCCGCTGCAAAGCTCGCTCAACAACGACGAAATCCTGAGCCTGAGCGGCAACATCCTTGCGGACTACCATGATGCGAAAAAGTTAAGCGATGAAGATGTGAAAGCCTCGAAGCGCATCAAGCAGTTCATCGAACAATATCCGCAGGAACATGCCCGCATACAGAAGTTCTTCAGTATCTTCTGCAAACGGCAACTGGACCGCCTGCCGTCTTCTAAAATATTTGCCAATAACCTGAGGTTCAAGCAGAGGAACGGCTCCATTCTGATTACGTTAAGGGAATACGTCTTATTGCGTCTTCATCAAAGCAATGCGACCCGACTCTATTTCGAAGGCCGCTGGTGGGAAACGCTTGTGGCAAACCAGGTTCGCAACTGGAGCCTGCAACGGGAAAACTCGCCGGAAGTCTGGCAAAGCGTGATCTTCCAGACAAACGGACAGGACGCACACGCGAAGAACGAAATCGATGTATTGCTGAACAACCAGCAGAAACTGATCTTTATCGAATGCAAGTCGGGCAATGTCACACAGAACGATATTTACAAGATAGACGCCGTCCGGGAAACCTACGGGGGCGACATCTCGCAGGCCGTACTTGCCAGCTACTATCCGGTGGAAGATAGTTTGCAGGAAAAATGCAAAGACCTCCAGATACATCTCTTTGCCCCGACGTTCCTGACCGAACGAAACACCTATTTAAACAAAATGCCAGCCTGGTTGGACAAGCTGGCAGATGATCTTCAATTATAAAAGGCGGAAGGTCTTATTTTTCAGTATCGAAGATAAGGCCTTCTGTATTCTTCCTTTCGAAAGACAGAGGCAGCTTGATGCGCTCTCCGCTTTCCGAGCGGACAGACTGGCTCTTCAGTCCGGTGATACGCGAGATCGCTTCGCTCAACAGCAGCTCGTCCGTATCGCCCAAAGGCAATAGCTCATTACCGAGAACCAACTCCTCAACCGGCACATCCGGGGCAAAACCGTTTGCATAGTCGGCATTATGGTCGGCGTTATAAATGCGCAACGTGATCGGATGCAGCAGCCATCCATAATCTTCTTTGCTACCGAAGGTATTAGAGCCGACGCGCTTTCCAATCGTTTTCTCACCGATAAGCGTGATATTGTTACGCCCCATATAAGGAATCAGGCAATTGACCACGGCTTCCGAAGCAGAGGCCGTTACACTTCCGGTCAAGACATAAAGACGTTCCAAACCGAGGTTTGCATTACCTAACTCGGAGTTCTTTTTCATCAATAAGCTTTCATTCTTCGAAGTTTGTTTACCGTTATGTTCCATGATGCAGAAAGTCTTTCCCAAAGCATCGGCCGGAGCCAGAAGAGACGTCATCAGCTGGGCACAGGAAACCAAACCGCCTTGGTTATAACGCAAGTCCAATACAAACTCACTGACATTCTCGGCTTTAAAGCGGGCAAAGATCTGTTTCATCTGATCGTTATACACATCGTTTTCATCATCCGGTCCGGAAGTAAAGCTCTTATACGCCAGATAACCGACTCTCTTTCCGTTCAGCGTATAGACTGAATCTTTCAGGAAAGGCGTGTCTTCCACGGCACGGGAAGCGGCTATCGAGATCATGTCTCTCGGATGAACAGCCACTCCGTCCTTTACCCGTTCTACATCGGCCAAAAGGAAGGTCGTTGCTCCACCACTCAGAAACGCAGAGGTGTTTGTCACATTCGGATTCTCGCTACCGACAGCAATGATCCAGTCACCACGCTTCAAACCCGCCTCGGCTGCCGGCGAACCGGGCAATACATAGAGAACCCAGGCATAGTAATGATCGCCATTTTTAAAGGATGCGAACTCGAAACCGTAAGAATCGGATGCCGTAACGGACTTCGTTTCTTCCTTCTTTTTCTCTATCCGGGAAAAAGTCAGCCAACCGTCCTTATAGTTCACGCCATCCTGATCAGACAACAATGATTCGAAGAACTTATCGGGAGATTGGGAGAAGTTCAGACTTCCTTTGTCCGGTATATCTTCGTACCACAAATAGTGATCCGTCATGATCTTATAGATCCAGTCATTCGTTCCCTCTTCGGAGAGATCGGGAACGTCATCGTCTGTCTTGCAAGACGGGACCAGTAAAAGGAATGCCAGCAATCCCAGGAGGACGGCAAACGTCTTTTTCTCTAAAGCAAACTTCTGTTTCATTGTATTTCTGCCATTAATTAAAAAAATAACCGCGCAACTTCCTAACGGAAACTGCGCGGTTTTTATTGAAAAAACTTACGTTTTTTTATTCGCCTAACAGTATCTCCAGGATCTGAACAGCAGCTTTCGCTACAGAAGTACCCGGACCGAAGATAGCAGCAACGCCTGCTTTGTACAGGAAGTCATAATCCTGTGCAGGAATAACACCGCCGGCAATCACGATAATATCGGGACGGCCTAACTTCTTCAGTTCTTCGATAACCTGCGGAACCAAAGTCTTGTGTCCGGCAGCCAAAGAAGAAACACCCATTACGTGAACGTCGTTCTCTACAGCCTGGCGGGCAGCTTCGGCCGGAGTCTGGAACAACGGTCCCATGTCTACGTCGAAACCACAGTCTGCAT
>URZO01000024.1 GCA_900552465.1 uncultured Parabacteroides sp.
AGCCTTGCAAAAATAAGGAATTTATATCATTTTGAGCGTATCGTCTGCAAATAAAATAATATATGTTCAAACAAATGCTTGATATCTTCACGCTCTGTCAAGGATATAGACAGGTCGTACAAATCGATACCGGCACGCTTCACTCCCACCTTAAACCGGCAAGGATGCTGTAGCATAAGATATTGCATCGGATAACAATCAGGGCGCGTAAGGTCGATCAGGATATCCGCCCTGACCGTCTTGAATTGCTCGACAACAGCATCCGAAGGTACCAACCAGGTATCCAGATCCTTCTTGGAATGGACTGTCATGTATGAAACATTCATCTCTGGGACCGTACTACCGGACACAAAGACACAGGCCTGCACCCTTTTACGCATCTTGCGCAACTTCTCCAGGCAAGGTTCCACAAGCTCGTAATCGTCTGCCTGATACAAAACCAGGATGTGATTGGCATCCTCCAAGGTGCAAAACTCATGCTTGCGGTTTGCAGCTCCGGAAGCTAAAGACTGCACCTTCTTCTTAATAAAATAGTTCGTCAGTCTCATTCCGCTATCATGTTTAAAAATTCGTCTTCATTTATAATCTTCACGCCCAACTTGGCAGCCTTTTCAAGTTTAGCCGGCCCCATATTCTCGCCAGCCAGGATATAATCGGTTTTACCGGATACGGAACCACTGTTCTTTCCACCATGTTGCTCGATCATCGCCTTGTATTCGTCACGAGAATGCTTCGAGAACGTCCCGCTGATCACAATGACCAGACCTTTCAATTTCTCGGAACGGTTCGCCAATTTCTCCTCCGAAACGGACATCTGAACGCCATATTCTTTCAAACGGCTCACCAATATCCGATTACGTTCATCGGCAAAATAATCAATTACACTTTGGGCAATACGGTCACCTATTTCATCCACACCCGTCAGATCTTCAAAAGAGGCCTGCTCCAGCTGTTCCATGGAATGGAAAGCCGAGGCAATACGTTTTGCCACCGTCTCACCCACATAACGAATTCCCAATCCATACAGGACACGCTCAAAAGGCACCTGCTTAGACTCTTCAAGGCTGGCGATCAAATTGCTCGCACTCTTCTCCGCCCAGCGTTCCAGACAAAGCAAATCAGATATTTCCAATGTATAGAGATCTGCTGCGTTCTTGACATAACCGGCCTCGTACAAATCTTCGACTGTTTCCGGCCCTATATTAATATTCATTGCTCTTCGGGTGACGAAATGCTCGATCCGCCCTTTAATCTGGGGAGGGCAACCGGATTCGTTCGGACAATAATGGGCAGCTTCTCCTTCCGGACGCACCAACGGCGTTCCACATTCCGGACAGGAACGGATGAAACGTACCTTATCACCAACCAATAAAGAACGGGCCTCGACATCCACCCCTACGATTTTAGGGATAATCTCTCCGCCTTTCTCCACATACACCATATCTCCCAGATGCAGGTCGAGGCCTTCGATAATATCCGCATTATGCAAGGATGCACGTTTGACAGTCGTTCCGGCCAATAAGACCGGTTCCAGATTGGCCACCGGAGTAATAGTTCCCGTACGTCCCACCTGGAAAGAAACAGAGTTCAGACGGGTCACGGCACGTTCGGCCTGGAACTTATAGGCAATCGCCCAGCGCGGGCTTTTAGCTGTAAAGCCTAAATTCTTTTGTTGCCGCAGGGAATTTACTTTCAGAACGATTCCGTCAGTTGCCACCGGCAGGTTCTTACGTTCGGTATCCCAATAGGCGATATAATCGTAAATATCCTGCAGGCTGTTACATTTACGGATCACATCCGGTATTTTAAAGCCCCATGAACGGGCAGCCTCCAGATTGTCGTAATGCGTCTCAGCCGGCAACTCTTCCCCTAACAGATAATAGAAATAGGCATCCAGCTTACGCGCCGCCACAACAGTAGGATTCTGCTGTTTCAAAGTGCCGGAAGCCGCGTTACGCGGATTTGCAAACAGCGGTTCTTCCTGCTCCTCGCGTTCCTTGTTCAAACGGTCGAACTCAGCCCAGGGAAGCAAGATCTCGCCACGTATCTCAAATACCGCCGGATATCCGTTTCCCATCAGCTTCAAGGGTACAGAACGAATTGTTTTCACATTCGCCGTCACGTCGTCGCCACGGGTACCGTCGCCACGGGTTACAGCACGTAGCAAGCGCCCGTTCTCATAAATCAGCGAGATGGAGGTACCGTCATATTTCAGTTCGGCAACAATCTCAAAAGGCTCGTTCAGGTCACGGGCTGTGCGCTCGTAGAAATCCTTTACCTCGTCTTCCGAATAGGTGTTGCCTAAAGAAAGCATCGGATATTTATGCACCACCTGTTCAAACTCCTTGGAAAGGTCGCTTCCCACCCGCTGTGTCGGCGAATGGGGATCGGCATATTCGGGATGCACCTCTTCAAGTGTTTGCAGCTCCTTCATCATCTCATCAAACTCGCGGTCTGATATCGTCGGCGTCGAAAGCACATAATAATTATAATTATGCTGTTCCAAGGCCTCACGAAGTGCTTTTATTTTATCTTTTGCTTCCATCTTTTTTAGTATACCAGTTCTACATTATCAATCCACATCGTATTTCCAGGCGAACCGATATAGGCTCCACCATGGCTGGAAGTAAACTGCAGGATCAGATGAGTCGGCATTTCGTCTTCCTCCGCCCAGCCTATTTCCTGAATCGGGACGCTTTCTCCCCGGCTGTTCAGGGCATACCGTTCTTCCACCTGAATCTGCATATAGGGTTTATATTCCGGATGATGGGATATATCTCCATAAAGAATCGGATAAGTGGCGTCGTTCGTCCAGTCGTCTGTGGACTCCGTATAACGCTGCACCATTGTCCCGACACGCTTGGCATATATGTTCCCATCCTTATCTTCCCATCGTTTCTGCAGGAAAAGGATGGCGGCGATCGAATCCTGCCCGGCCACTGTCGATTTACGGCTGAAACCGGTACTGCGGATGCGGTCCTTTTCCGGAGCCAACTTCACCTTATAGTCAAAACGCAGGGCTTTCGGCTTCTTGCTAAACGCAACTCCGCTGTTCAGCATCGCCTGCGGATTCTTGGTCCCTTTGATCGGTTCGTGCACTGATCCTAAGAAAAGAGAACCGGCAGCCACGACTTCAATGTCGACCAAACCGAATACTTTTACGCTCTCCATCCGTGTTTCCAGGCGTGCGCACCATCCGTCACCCCGTTCCTCCGGGAAGACAGAGGTATTGGTCTTGACCACACCCGCTACTTTAGCCATCACGTTGGAATTTGCCCAAGGAGAACCGCCCCGGTTCTTATACGCCGTATTGCCGACGATCGTATCTACCGGCCCCAGTTCATAAAGGTGTTTCGTGTTTCCTCCGATAATACCGGATTCATGTATTTCACGAACCACCCATTGGTCCATATCGCCGTAAGTAAACGGAACGACATACTCCTGTCCTTTGACAAGCGATAGCTGACCATTGGCAAGCAACAGGGAACCTATCGCCAATATTTTCAAATATTTAAATCTCATTCTCCTTTTATTACACAGACTATCCATCTTATAAAGAATACCCCCATTCCTTGAGAGCCATTCCCCAGTTTTCCTCTACAAGCTGTACCGTACGGTCGTCATACTTGTATTGGTTCTTTTTATAGCCTTTCTTCTTACCGAGATATTTCTCGATATCTGCTTTAGACTCTTCAAATCCGGGGAGGTTTAATTTCTTGTAAATATCCTCCGTCATGGCAAAGGCATCCTGCTCGAAATCCTCGAACTTCACCTCTACCAAATTTCCTTCGGGTATCAGATGCTTTTCTTCTTCATATTTATAGAACAAACGGCGATACACTTCGATCAGGTTGCTTTCGATCTGTTCGTTGGAAATATCCTGCAAGCGAAGCGGCTGTATCGTATTGGTGAAGAAGCTGCGTGTACTTTCAAATACGGTGTAGGGATTCCGTTTCAAGTAAATAAATTTGGCATTGGGGAACATCTCGACCAATGTCTTTACACGTCCCGTATGAGGCGGGTTCTTGCTCAGGAACTGTGTCCCGTGCGTATTCCAGAGTGAAATCTTGATCAGCTTAAGGAAGGTCTGCTTAAATATTTCCCGCTCATGTTCGCTGATATTGTTGAACAGCAGATAGCGGTCACAATATTCCAGTGTATGTTTCGGGAAAAACCAGAAGTTATAATACGAATAAGGCATCATGTTGGCCAAAGCAAACTCCTCTTCCTGGGGAAGATCCACCTTCAGCTCCATATTATCGGTCGGACGCTTATCCGGCATCATGAATGACATATTCTTCTTAAAGAAAGGCTGTCCCCAAAGCATCAGGTTCGGGAATACGGTCTGATACGTCGTGTTATAACCGAAATGCTTATCGCATGAAAAGACATTGTGCATGAATGTCGTCCCGCTACGCCAATGCCCGAGGATAAATACCGGGTCCATTTCCAGCGGCTTGTCGGCAATCTTACGATAGCGTGCATTTTCAAACGGTTGCAACGGACTAAGCAGGCGGCAAACGGATTTAGTCAGAAAATACTTCTTACGAAATCCTTTGTCGATGGTTCTATTGGCTGTCACAGCCTTAAACGTTTTCCAGTCAGCCCCTACCAATGTATTGATCGGTAGCTTGTCAAATTCCAATCCCATAATTTATTTATTTTCTGTTATGTATTTCACAGGAACACCCTGCCGCTCGAGTTCCTGGCAAACAGTACGGATAGCCTCATAGTGCTCGGCTCCGATACCCAATTCCGGCAGGTTCAGTACGGCCAGTGCATCCTCCGTCACCATATCCCGTGCATTTATGCGGCCGATAATCATACCGACAGCCGATGTGTTGTTTGTGATCGGATCGATCAGGATGAAAGCACCAGTCTGTTTATTCTTCTGATACGGATCAAAGAACAGTTCTTTACCGGTCGTAAAGACTACACGTCCGATCTCATTCAGTTTCATTGGTAAATTCTCCTCTGTCAATTGTCCATTGTCAATGGACAGCTGTTCCATCGTATTGACATTCACTTTATAGCGGATGCTGTCCACACGGGTACGTGTCAGGTTGGTCGTATGTTTGATATAGAACTGTTTGTTGACATCCATCGGTTCCTCGTCCATCCATACCAGCATCGCTTCGAAGTTACGGTCTGCGATAGGCTGATTGTCCGGATGAACCAGCATTTCCCCACGTGATACGTCGATCTCGTCTTCGAGCGTAATCGTTATACATTGGGGCGGGAAAGCATATTCCAGTTCACCGTCATACGTGACGATGCTTTTTACTTTGGAAGTCTTACCCGAAGGTAAAGCCATCACCGTATCGCCCTTACGCACGATGCCGCTGGAAACTTTTCCGCAGAAACCGCGGAAATCCAGGTTCGGACGCAAGACATATTGCACCGGATAGCGGAAGTCCTCGAAGTTACGGTCCTGGTCGATAGGAACCGTCTCCAGAAAGTCGAGCAACGACGGTCCTTCATACCAGGGCGTGCGATCGCTCCTGTCCACCACATTATCGCCATCTAAGGCGGAAAGCGGAATATAGGTGATATCCGGAATATTCAGGGAAGCGACAAACTCTTTATAGTCGGAAACGATCTTGTCGAAAATCTGTTTGTCGAAATCAACCAGGTCCATCTTGTTCACCGCCAGCACCACATGCTTAATGCCTAACAGGGAAACTAAATAGGTATGGCGGCGTGTCTGCGTGATCACTCCCGTACGGGCATCCACAAGGATAATGGCAAGGTTGGCAGTCGAACCGCCGGTAATCATGTTACGGGTATATTGTTCATGTCCCGGAGTGTCGGCAATAATAAACTTACGGTTGTTCGTACTGAAATAGCGGTATGCCACGTCAATGGTGATTCCCTGCTCGCGTTCGGCTTTCAGTCCGTCCAGCAACAAGGCATAATCGATATGATCACCTGCATTGCCCATACGCTTGCTATCGCGTTCGAGGGCATCCAGCTGGTCTTCGTAAATCTTTTTACTGTCAAACAGCAAACGGCCGATCAGCGTCGATTTCCCATCATCCACCGATCCGGCAGTCAGAAAGCGGAGTAAGTCTTTCTGTTCATCCTTATCCAAAAACTCCTTTATATTCAATGTTGCCATATTAAAAGTATCCCTCTCTCTTTTTTTGTTCCATACTTGCATCTTGGTCGAAGTCGATCACACGGGTCGTACGTTCGCTCTTCGTGGTGGTCATCATTTCTTCGACAATCTTTTCGATCGTGTCGGCATTGCTTTCCACAGCACCGGTCAGCGGCCAGCAACCCAATGTACGGAAACGTACCATACGCATCCTGATCTGATCGCGATATTGTTCCGGCAGGCGGTCGTCGTCTGCCATGATCAGGTTGCCGTCAATTTCTACGCAGGGACGTTCCTTAGCGAAATACAACGGTACGATCGGTATGTTTTCCAGACGGATATACTGCCAGATGTCCAGCTCCGTCCAGTTCGACAACGGGAACACACGGATACTCTCACCTTTATGCACACGTGCATTATAGATATCCCACAACTCCGGACGCTGGTTCTTCGGGTCCCACTGGTGGAACTTGTCGCGGAACGAATAGATACGTTCTTTCGCACGGCTCTTTTCTTCATCACGACGGGCCCCGCCGAAAGCGGCATCAAACTTGTATTTATCAAGAGCATGCAACAAAGCCTGCGTCTTCATCAGGTCCGTATGTACCTTGCTGCCATGCGTGAAAGGCCCGACACCTGCGTGGAAGGCCTCCATATTGGATTCGACGATCAGGTTCCATCCGAACTTCTTTGCATAGTCGTCACGGAACTGGATCATCTCTTTAAATTTCCATTTGGAATCAATATGCATCAATGGGAAAGGAACCTTTCCCGGATAAAAAGCCTTTTCTGCCAGGCGAACCATGACGGAAGAGTCTTTGCCGATAGAATAAAGCATAACAGGATTCTCAAACTCGGCAGCAACCTCCCGGATGATGTGGATGGACTCTGCCTCCAACTCCTGTAAATGGCTTAACTTATAATCTGACATAATTATAGGATTGTTTTGTTTATTTCTTATTATGATTGTCTTGCGACTGTTACTTTCGGAATGACCAGTTCCATCAACTTACGGACAGAGTCCTGCAAACTCAATACGGACGTATCCAGCGTCAGGTCGGGATGCCCGGGAGCCTCGAAAGGTGCGGAAACACCTGTAAAGTCTTTGATCTCACCCCGGCGTGCCTTTGCATACAGGCCTTTGACATCGCGCCGTTCGCATTCTTCGATCGGCGTGCTGATATAAACCTCCAGGAAATTCTCTTTCCCGATGATGGATGCCGCCATTTCCCTCAGATCGTTGCTCGGGCTGATAAAAGCCGCTATAGTTATAACACCCGTATCGATAAAGAGTTTGCTTACTTCGGCTATCCGGCGGATATTCTCCACGCGGTCTTCCGCGGAGAAGCCCAAGTTGTTATTGATTCCGCTACGGATATTATCTCCATCCAGAATACGGCACAACAGCCCGCATTTATGCAACTCACGTTCAAGCGCAATCGCAAGCGTACTCTTTCCGGAGCCACTCAGCCCGGTAAACCAGACCATCACACTGCGCTGCCTTAACAGGCGCTCTTTATCCTCCCTCGTCATCATCTTATCGAAGATAGGATAGATATTATTTTGTTTTTCTTCCATTTTCAACTGTTTAGAATTTCCAGATCAGGGGTATCATGAATACCGAGATCAAAAAAGTGATCAGGTTCAACGGCAAGCCGATTTTCACAAAGTCCGTGAACTTGTAACTGCCGATACCTTGCACAATCAGGTTCGTCTGGTAGCCGATCGGCGTACTGAAGCTGGCGGATGCCGCCATACAGATCACGACAAAGAAAGGCGTCGGGTCCACACCCAACTGCGTTGCCACCGACAATGCGATCGGGAAGCTAAGCGCTGCAGCCGCATTATTGGTAATCAACTCCGTAAAAATATTCGTAATGATAAAAAGAATGGCCAGCAAAGCATACGGGCCTATATTGTGGGCCATATCGATAATATGGCGGGCAATCAGAGCGGCAAAGCCTGAATTTTCCATCGCTTTACTGATCGCAAAGGCGCAGGCAATCGTGATCAGGATATCCCAGGAGATATATTTCGTGTACTTCTTCGGAGGAAATATCTTTGTCCAGGCCATGATTATCGTTGTGATACAAACGAAGAAAAACATGTCCAGACGGATTTCAGGGAAAGATTTTCTCACCGCTGGTAGCTCGCCGACAGTAGCACCGACAATCATAAAGATAAGCAGCCCCAGCGCCAACCAGCGTTTCTTGCGGGAAACAGGTTCCGTCCCCTCGCTTCCGTTGGCAAGCAGAAGGAAGACGCTCGATTCGCCCCATGTCGGCACGAACGTATCGTCAGCCCAAAGCACCAGGGTGTCGCCCTCATGCAACACGACTTTATCCAGATCCCGTGTAAACCGTTCTCCCCCGCTCTTGACCTCTTTTACGATCGCCCCATAATGGCGGGTAAAGTTAAACTCGCCCAATGTCTTATTGATACCGGGAAAACGCGAACCCAACACAGCCTCCACACGGTGCAGGTTGCCGGGGGTTCCCTCCTCCTCTTCTTCCTCGTAAGTATCCGTCCGTGATTCGGGCAACAGTTTATTGGAGAATATAAACAGATAGATAATACCGGCCAAAGCGATAAAGATGCCGACCTTACCAAGTTCGAACATCGTAAACCCTTCGTAGCCGGCCTCCAGGATCATCCCGTGCACAACCAGGTTGGTCGACGTCCCGATCAGGGTACAAATACCACCCAGGATCGTCACATAAGAAAGAGGTATCAGGAATTTCGTTGCCGGCAACTTGACCGACTCCGCCCACCGTTTGATGATCGGAGCAAAGATAACGACAACAGGGGTATTATTCAGAAAAGCAGAGATAAAAGCGATAGGCGGCAACATACGGAACTGAGCCTTGAAAACAGTCGTTTTCCCTTCCGGCAACAGTTTCTTTATAAGCTGTCCCAATGCACCGCTCTGCCGGATACCCTCGCTTACCAGAAAAAGCATCCCTACGGTAATCATTCCTTTATTGCTAAAGCCTTCCAGCATTTCCTTCGGCGTCAATATACCGGCACACAGGAACAGCACTACAACCGTGAGTAACACCATCCCGGGTCTCAACTTATCCCAGATCAACGCCGCTATCATGCCGACCAAAGCCAGCAATACAAATATTATTTCAAAGTTCATGCCTACCCAATCTGTAAGTATAAGTTTTTAGATAAGGTGCAAATGTAATAAGAATATTAAAGCCAATCTCATTACAATAACCTATTTTTAGGGATTTCTTACTTACAGACCAAAAGTTTCAGCAAACGGAACAAACGTCCGTCAAAGCGGCTTGACTATGAACCAAGGATTGTGAAGGTCTTCCTTATTATACCTTAAAGGTGTCTTTCCGTCTATATGGAAAACCTCGCATCCGGCTGCTCGTGCAATTGCATGTCCGGCTGCCGTATCCCACTCCATTGTCGGAGCAAAACGAGGATATACATCGGCCGACCCGTCTGCTACCAGGCAGATTTTCAGACTGCTGCCACTGCTTATCAACGTAACCGGCTGTCCCTGTTTACGCAGGTTTTCTATAAAAGCGGTCGTATCTTCCGTCTGGTGCGAACGGGAAGCCACCACGACAACTCCCTGATGCCCCATCGACAAAGGCAGACGCACGGCATCGGCACGCATATCATCCATCGACGGCTGGTTGCCACTGTCTACCCCGGTGAGCTTAAAAGCGCCCAGAGAGTCGGCTGCAAAATACAATTCCTTCCGTACCGGGACATAGATAACGCCCAACACTGGCACTCCATCTTTCACGAGCGCGATGTTGACTGTAAATTCACCGTTCTTCTTGATAAACTCTTTTGTCCCATCCAACGGGTCCACAATCCATAACGCATCCCACGCCGAACGTTCGGCAAAAGGGATTTCCTTTCCTTCCTCACTCAATACGGGAAACGGGGTTACGGACAATGCCATCGAAATAATCTTATGCGCATTCTTATCCGCTTTCGTCAGCGGGGAGTTATCCGCTTTTCGTTCAATACCGAAATCCGACTCCGGATCGGTATAAATATCCATGATAGCTTTACCTGCGTCGAGGGCAGCACGCACTGCTATATAAAGGTAGTTTGCATAGTTGTTCATCATCACTTGTCTCTTTTTTAGATTGTCAATATACAAATATAAGTCTTTTCCTTGAATAATCCGATTTAGAAGGGTTTCTTTTTATAATTAGATGCCGATAAAGTCTGTTCTCGACGTTGTCGAGTATATTCCCGACATCGACGTGTAAATTATTGACAACGTCGAATATATATTCGACAACGTCGGGAACAAATTTTGTCAGCATCTAATTGGTAATAGATCTAATAGGATGAGAATAAAGATTCGGCAATGGCATATCCTTCTTCATAAAGGGCGGTCAGCTTCTTCCGGTCGTTGGTCGTGCGCCCCACTTCTATTTTCTTTTCAGGGCGGATCACGAGTGCGTCTCCTTTGGCTTCCAGTTCGTCGATATAGTCCAGCACTTCGTTATAACGACGGTAGCGCAGTTTCAGCTGTTCGCGGATAGCCGGATATTGGCGGTAGATAAATCCCGGCAGCCAGAAGTCCTTGTCTTTTTTCCGGTAGCCTTTATTGCGTGTCAGAACAATCACATTCTTACGGAAGCCGTCGTCGATGGCACGTTGGATGGGAATCGCATCACAAACGCCACCGTCGACCATCGGAACACCGTCTACATAGGCCACCGGACAAAGCACCGGGAGCGTACACGAAGCGCAGCAGATATCGACAAGGCGCTTCGCATCATGCTTTTCCTCGAAATACTCAGCCTTACCGGTCAGGCAATTGCTGGTGACCATCACAAAACGGTCCGGCGATTTGAAGTAAGTATCGAAGTCGAGCGGGTAATATTTCTCCGGATAGATATAAAACAGATATTTCATGTCGATATATCCCCGTCCGCGCAGGAAATGCCGCAGACCTATGTAGTTATACTTTTCCAGCAGGTCGATATTACTGAAACGGGAACGCCCGGGTTGCCGGGAAGCATACGAGATGCCATTGCTTGCACCGGCGGAAACGCCTATTGTATAAGGGAACCAAAGATTATGTTCCATAAAGCAGTCCAGCACGCCGACGGTAAAAATGGCACGCATTCCCCCGCCCTCTAACACCAAACCTGTATGACTGTCTATTTCCATATCTGTTTTATTATAAAAGAAAAGCCATTGCTTGGCTCACACCGGACAATGGCCCCAAAAATATAATAAATCAGCGATATAAACATAGTCTCTTTACAGAATAACTTCGTTTACTAACGGACGGTGATGACGGAAATCATCGATGTTTTGAAGGGTAGTTTCTGCTATATTATGCAGTGCTTCCCTTGTAAAAAAAGCCTGGTGCGAAGTTACGATCACGTTGTTAAAAGAAAGCAGACGGGCCAGTACATCATCGTCGATAATCTTATCGGATTTATCTTCATAGAAATACTCGCCTTCCTCCTCGTACACATCCAGTCCGGCGGCTGCAATCTTCTTTTCCTTCAAGCCTTCGATCAGGTCGTTGGTGTTGATCAGTTGTCCGCGACCGGTGTTGATAATCATCACGCCATCCTTCATCTTTCCGATGGAGTCTTTGTTGATCATATATTTTGTCTGGTCGGTCAGCGGGCAATGCAATGAAATAATGTCCGACTCACGATACAGCTCGTCCAGCGAGACATAAGAGAAGCCTTCTTCTTCGGCAAACTTCAGGTCCGGATAAAGGTCATAAGCCAGAATACGCATACCGAAGCCTTTCAACATCCGGATCAGTATTTTGGCAATCTTCCCGGTGCCGATAATACCTATCGTCTTACCGTGCATATCGAATCCCATCAAGCCATTCAATGAAAAATTGCCATCACGTGTACGCCAGTAAGCACGATGGATCTTACGGTTGAGCGACAACATAAGGGCAAGCGAATATTCAGCTACAGCATAGGGCGAATAGGCCGGAACGCGCACGACCGGCAATTTGCCTTTGGCTGCTTTCAAATCCACATTATTAAAACCGGCGCAACGAAGGGCCAGCAGTTTGACGCCATTGTCCACCATTGCGTCGATCACGGTAGCGTCGGCTGTATCGTTTACAAAGATGCAGACAGCGTCCACACCTTGTGTCAATACTACGTTATTCGGGTTCAGATGTCCTTTATAGTAACGGATGTCGTAATTGTACTTTTCATTAACTTTGTCAAATGAAGCTATATCGTACGGTTTAGCTCCAAAGAATGCAATCTTATATGCCATATTATTTGTTTTTATATCTAACAATCAAAGAAGGCTAATTGTTGCTACAGCCAAACCGTCATAAAAACGAGGTCCGGCTAAGAAGTACTTAACCGGACCCAGTCCATAATTTATAAATAATATTTCTTATTCAGCTTCTTTTGAAGACTGCTCTTTCTTTTCTGCGGCAGCTTCCCGCTTATTCTCCTGATGTACAAAATAGCCACCAATAATAGTCATAGCTAACACGCACATTCCTATAAATATCATCATATTCATATATTGCCTCCTTTCTTTCCTGTGTTATCAATTAAAACAAAACCTAATGCTGTAGTAAATATAAAGAAAAATAAACCTAAGCTATACACAACTACCGAATTTATACTTTCAGACATGATACTACTAAGGATTACTCCTCCGAAAATCAACTTTGCAATATCTAATGCAAAATCTCCAACTTTCTCTTTTACTTTCATAGCTAATACATTTAGTTAAACAATATCGCAAAGATAATCAATCTTTATTACCAAGCAAGCATTACAGCCTGAATCTTACGGAAATTCAATCGCCACCGTTGTCCCCTTGCCGACTTCTGACAGGATATTCACTTCAGCCCCGTAGGTCCGCAGGATGCGCATGGAAAGACTGAGGCCGATGCCATGTCCGGCAAACTCCCTTGTGTTGGAGGCGCGGTAGAAAGGCTGGTACACACGGGCGATTTCTTCTTCCGGTATACCGATGCCTGTATCCGTAATTGTTAAGGTTGAGCCTTGCAAACGCATTTCGACCGGCGCTTCCCCGGAATATTTACAGGCATTATTCAGGATATTATTGATTGCAATCTTTAGTAAATGAGGATTCGCCTGAATGACAAATGCAAAGTTATCGGTTGTAAATTTAATCCGGTTGCCGACAAACTGCATCAGGAAATCGGCCAACAGAACCGTCTCACGTTCGTTCTTCAATATTTCTTTATCGCCGTGAGAGAGGAAGAGCAGGTTCTTCATCAGCTGGATAATCCGCTTTGTCTCCGACGCGATACGCCCCAAGGCTGCCTGATATTCGGCAGGCGTACGCTCTTTCAGCAGGCTGATCTCGCATTCTCCCTGAATGGCCGTGAGCGGGTTGTTCAGCTCGTGGGAAGCATTGCTGATAAAAGACTTCTCGCTCTGGTAGGCCGCATCTATACGGTCTACCATGCGGGTTGCATACAGACGGCCTACAAAATAGACCAGGACGGCACTTACCACCAGCATTCCCAACAAAAGCCACCCGATCCGTTGCTGGATATCACCGCCATACTGGTTACTCGAAACCACCACCACAATGAAATTACCCTCATTATCCGGATAGTAGACCGCCGCCCCCAACTCCTTGTCTTGATGGAACCGGACTACATGGCCGTTATAAAGATCATTGATCTTATCGTCCGTCAGATAGCGGGACAAGACCGCACGTGTTTCAGCAAGGCTGTCCGCATTCAGCAATATCTCCGAAGCGACCGGCAACGTCTCCTCATAATGTTTCTGGATACGGGCATAGTCTTCCTCGTTTACCTCGTCTTTCTCCCAATGTTTCTCTGCAACAGCATACGCCTTTTCGGTCAGATAGGAATAATAAAGACGGCTGATGTAGCTGGTTGCCACAAAATAGAAAACGACTGTCACCACCGCAATAATACCGATGGTGATAGTCGTATAAAAGAGAGCGATCTTATTTCCTGTTTTCATGCTTCCAACATATAGCCCACTCCCACCACGGTGCGGATCATTTTGTGGTCAAAATCCTTATCGATCTTACTGCGGAGATAGTTAACGTAGACATCCACCACATTCGTATTCGTATCGAAGTTCTTATCCCATACGTTCTTCAGAAGTGTCAGGCGGCTCTGTGCCGTTCCCTGGTTCTGGATCAGATATTCAAGCAGGCGATATTCCTTAACGGTAAGATCGATCACGACCTTGCCGCGCGTAGCCCGGTGGCTGGACGGATCGAGCGTCAGTTCGCCGCAGGTCAGAACCGGAACGGCCGGTTCCGCCCCCGCACGCCGCAGGAGTGCTTTGATACGCGCCTCCAGTTCCTGGAAACTGAAGGGTTTCACCAGATAATCATCGGCACCGACGTCCAGACCACTGACGATATCGTCCGTCGTTCCCAAAGCGGTCAGCATAATGACCGGCGACTGGTAGCCATACGTCTGGCGGTATTGCTTACAGAGTTGCAGGCCGTTCATCTTCGGCATGATAATATCGAGGATCAGCAACTCGAAATCTTCCTGCTGAACCAACTCCCAACCAGCCTGGCCATCGTAGGCTACACGAACCTCATGCCCGAACTCCAGCAAGCCCCGCTCGATGAACGAGGCGATGTTCACTTCATCTTCTACTAATAATATCTTTGCCATTGTTTATCTCACGTATCAGACTACAAATATATTAAATTATTCCTGACACCCCGTTACAACCTGCGTTGTAACAGTTTTCCATCCTTGTCGTAGAGCATCCGGCGGTAAAAAGCCTCCACCATCAACGGAAAGACAAAGAGCGTGAAGAATGTCGCCCCGATCAGACCGCCGATAATAACGATCGCCAACGGGCGCTGGCTTTCCGAACCGATGCCATGGCTCAAGGCTGCCGGCATCAAACCTATTGCGGCCATCGACGCCGTCATCAGGACGGAACGCACACGCGAACGGACACTCTGCTTCACCGCCACGTCCAGCGGACTGCGGGCTTTCAGGTTACTCTTGATATCCGAAATCATAATCACCCCGTTCTGTATACAGATACCGAAAAGGGCGATAAACCCGATACCGGCCGAGATGGAGAAATTAAACCGCGTGATCAGCAAAGCCAGGATACCTCCAACGGCGGCGTATGGCACATTCAGCAAGACCAATCCCGCATCGCGGGCGTTCCCGAAGAGGACAAAGAGGATGATAAAGATAATCGCGATACTGACGGGTACGACCTGCGCCAATCGCTTCGTCGCACGCTGCTGGTTCTCAAAATCACCGGTCCATTTCAGGGTATAGCCTTCGGGAAGGTTCACTTGTTTTTGTACTTTCTGCTGCGCCTCGGCAACGGCCGTTCCCATATCACGTCCGCGGACGGAGAACTTAACGGCACAGAAACGGGCATGATTGTCACGATAGATAATCAGCGGTCCGGTAATCGTCCGGATATCAGCCAGTTCTTTAATCGGAATCATCGTCCCGTCACGCGCCGGAACCAATATCTTCCCGATCTCTTCTTCACCACGGCGGAATGTGGATTCGTAACGCACCATGATATTGAACTTCCGCTCATCCTCATAAAGCAATGAAGCACTTTTGCCTCCTATCGCCATCTCGATGATCGACTGCACATCCTCTTTGGCAACGCCATAGCGCGCCAAGCGGGATTCATTGAGTTCGATCCGGAGTTCCGGCTGCCCGATATTACGGATCACGCCTAAGTCTTCTATGCCGTCTACGGTCTGTAATACCTTATAGACTTCGACCGCCTTCTTCTCCGATTCATATAAATCCTTACCGAAGACCTTCACCGCGATAGAACCTTTAACACCGCTGGCAGCCTCTTCCACATTATCGCTGATCGGCTGTGAGAAGTTGAAATCCACACCCGGATAAATATCCAGCCGGTCCTGCATCCGGTCGATCAGTTGCGCCTTTGTCAGCTTGCTTTTCCATTCTTTCTCAGGATAGATGTCCACATGAAACTCGATGTTGTAGAAGCCCGTCGCATCCGTCCCGTCATTCGGGCGTCCCGTCTGCGAAAGTACCTGCCGGACCTCCGGATAGGAAGCTAACGTGCGCCTCATCCGGTTTGCCAGTTTCACAGACTCGTCTAATGATATGCTCTGCGGAAGCGTCGCACGGATATAGATAGACCCTTCGTTCAGCTGCGGCAGGAATTCCGTCCCCAAGAGCGTGAAGCACCACAGCCCTACGGCTGCAACCAGCGTCGTGACGGCGATCGTCATCCGCTTATGGGCATGGCAGCGGTCGAACAGCCCCGTCGCCGCCCGGTTCACCCAGGCAAGAAACGGGTTATGTTTCTCGCGCACATTCTTTTTCAACAGCATCGACGAGAGAACCGGTACAAGCGTCAACGTAAAGATCAACGCACCTAACAAGGCAAACCCTAACGTGTAAGCAAGCGGACTGAACATCTTCCCTTCCACTTTCTGGAAAGAGAAAATCGGAACCAAAGCCGTAATAATAATCAGTTTGGAGAAGAACACGGCTTTCGCCCGGTCTTTCGCCGTGTGCCGGATAATCCCCATCTTACTCATCACGTTGAAGGCCGGCATCCCAACCTCACGCGCTTTCTTGTCGAGCGCGACAAACAGCCCTTCCACCATCACGACAGCCCCGTCGATGATGATACCGAAGTCGATCGCCCCCATCGACAGCAGGTTGGCACTCATCCCCATCACCCGGAGGCAGATGAAGGCAAAGAGCAGCGCCAGCGGTATGATGATAGACACCACTACCGTTGTACGCCAGTCCGCCATAAAAATCAACACAATGAAAGTTACCAGTAAAATGCCTTCTATCAGGTTATGCGTAACCGTGCGCACGGCAAGATTCACCAAATCCTCCCGGTCGTAAAACGGTACGATCCGCACATCTTCCGGCAACGCATTTTGCTGTACATCGGCAATCTTATCCTTCAGCGCGGCAATCACTTCGCCGGGATTCTCCCCTTTCCGCATCACGATGATTCCCTGCACGACGTCGTCCTCTTCCATCCGGCCTACCTGTCCGAGGCGCGGCAGGCACGACTCGTGCACATCCGCCAGGTTCTTAACCAGAATAGGCGTCCCGTTGATGTTCTTGACCACGATATTCTCGATCTCCTTCACATCATTGATCAGGCCGATACCCCGAACTACATACGCCTGTGAACTGCGTGTAATCACGTCACCGCCCACATTGATGTTACTCTTGGCAATGGCATCATACAGCTCGAGCGTCGTCACGCCATAGTTAATCAACTGGTTCGGGTTCACGCTCACCTCGAACGTCTTGACCTCACCGCCGAAACTGACGATGTCCGCCACTCCAGGCACCGCACGCAGCTTTCGCTCGATCACCCAGTCCTGAAACGTCTTCAACTCGCGTACCGTCCTTTTGTCACTGCGCAGCGTATAGCGGAAAATCTCTCCCGTCGGGCCGTACAAAGGTTGTACTTCGGGCGTCACGCCCTCCGGCAGGTCGGCATCGTTAAGCAGGTTATAGACTTGCTGGCGGGCATAGAAATCGTCCACATCATCGTCAAACATCACATTGATCACCGACAGCCCGAACAAGGTCGTACTCCGGATATCCGTCTTCTTCTGTACCGGATTCATGGCTATCTCGATCGGGATGGTGATAAACTTCTCGATCTCCTCGGCGCTTCGTCCCGGCCATTGGGTGATGATGGTCACCTTCGTATTCGTCACGTCGGGAAAGGCATCGACGGGCGTATGCAGGAAACTGACTGCCCCGGCAATGATCGCTATCACGGTCAGGAAAAAGATAAAGAACTTGTTCCTGAGGGAAAAGGTGATAATCTTATCTATAAATGTATGCATCTTGTCTTCTCTTCTAAAAGGTCATTATTTCAGCGCATTGTAAACTAACAACGCATTCTTGTTCACCACCCGGTCACCCTCTTTCAATCCGGCGTTCAGGTAGCAGTACTTATCCGTCTGTTTATAGACATCGACCTCCTGCAAACGGAGGCAACCATCCGCTGCGACACACACGACATACTGTTTTCCCCCTTCAAATATCAGGGCATGGGCCGGAATACGGGGCATAAGTTCCCCTTCTACCCGGCATTGCACATACACATTCGTAAACATGCCCGGCTTAAGCATATAATCCTTATTATCCAATTTGATACGTACTTTCATCGTCTTGCTCTCATCGTCCAGCATGTTATAAACCTTGTCGATCGTCCCGGTGAACTCCTTGTCCTTCCCATAAGCAAGTGTCGTAATACGGACATCCGCACCTTCGTTTACCTTCCGGATATCGCTTTCGTAGACATCCGCCATTACCCAGACGTTGTCAAGTCCGGAAACGGTAAACAACTCTTCTCCCTGGTCGGAGCGGATCAGCATATTCTTGCTGATATTCTTCTCCACCACAAAACCGGAGACGGGAGAGACGATGTTATAGGTCGAATTTGCATTGATCTGATAGATGTCATAAACTTCCCGGAGCCTTTTTACCTCTGCCTGCGCATTGGCCGCTTCCTGTTCGGCCTGCAGAAGATCGCGCT
The DNA here is from genome assembly GCA_900552465.1 of uncultured Parabacteroides sp. GTDB lineage: Bacteria > Bacteroidota > Bacteroidia > Bacteroidales > Tannerellaceae > Parabacteroides. Next base: position 18,607 of record URZO01000024.1, read on the forward strand.
CGGAGGCGGTTCCACTGTCAAGCATGTCGCGCGTTGCCTCGAGGTTGCGGCTTGCCAGTGCAAGCTGGTGTCCGGCATCTTTCTGCTGCTTTTCGAAATCAGCCACTTCACTGCTTCGGATAACGGCAAGGACATCGCCCTTGCGGATATAATCGCCTATCTCCACGTTTACCTGTGCAATGGTTCCGCCGAAGACGGGATAGACGTGGGCAACCTGCCCGGCATCGAAAGTCACACGTCCGTTCAGGAGCAATTCGTTGTTTAATGCGGTTTCCCGGACGGTGTCGATCGAGATGACCTGTCGAAGGCTGTCCGTCAGCATCAGACCGGCAGCCGCTTCTTCCTGTACCGCCGCCTGCTTGCCACAGGAGGCGAACAGGGGAAGCAAGAGGATTATTAATAAGTTGTTTCTATTCATATTCTTTTTGAGTTTACTTTAGTTATCCGTATCAATCCCCTACGACCGTATTCAAGTCTTCCACGGCTTGCAACACATTCTTCTTCGTGTTATACAGCTGCAGGCAGGTTTCCTTATAGGCCTGATAATAGTCGATAAATTCCAACAGGCTGATATTACGCTTCCGGAAACCCGTGTTCACCCCTTCGATGATCCGGTTGAAATCGCGCTCCAGTTCATAGTCGGACGAACGGTACAGTTGCAGAGCCTTTTCCAGCTTCGTGTAGCAGGCCAACAGTTCGTTATCCGCCTGCCGGCGGGCTAACTCCGCGCGACTGTTGTTCTGCAACACCGAGAGGCGTGCCGATTTAATATTTCCCTGATTGCGGTTGAAGATCGGGACCGAGACACTCAGCCCGATAGCGAAGTAATTATTACAGAAGTTCCCGGCCCTGTCATACGCCCCTTTCAGGCTTACCTCCGGAAATGCAAGCGATTTCTGCAACCGCACGTCCGCTTCCGACGCCCGTATGCCGGCCTCCGCCAGCTTCTGGTCCGGACGGACGGCAAGCCGGGCGCTTAACCCGGCAAACGGGAGTTTGTCCAGGTCGATGCGCTCCAATACCGATTCATCGAATAGCGGTTCGAGAAGCTCGCTGCTGTTCAATCCTAACAACAAGCGGAGATCACCCTGCAGGCTGACCACTTCGTTGGAAAGATCGTTCCTCTCCTGCTGCAGGGAAAGCAGAAGGGCCTGTATACGCGACTTCTCCAACAGGGAGACATTCCCCTTCGCGCTCTGCTCTTTATAGACATCAAGCAATGTCGACAGATGACCGATCTCGCGGTCGTAGACCGATAAAGACTTCTGCGTATAATAAAGGTCGATAAACTTAGACTTCAGTTCTCCCCGCAAGGTACGGAGAACCTCCTCGAACTGGTAGACAGCCATTTCCTTATTGATCTTTTCCAGACGGACACGTTTGTTGCGCTGCCCGGCGATGTAGATCTGCTGCTCGATCTCCACAACGGCTTCCCCTTCGCGTCCTACGTCGAAATACTTGCCGTTATTACGGTTATAGATGTTCTGTTCGAGTGAGATTACGGGGTTATCGAACAGTTTCGCCTGAATGACTTCGGCCTCGGCCATGTCGATGTTATAGCGCTCGGCTATCAACGAAAGATTGCACGTGGTAAAACGCCCGATTGCATCTTCCAATGAGAGTTTAACGGTATTGTCCTGCGCCGTGGCCGTCCATATACGGCAGAATAATAACACAAATAAAACAGGTCTGCACATTTGCTTTTTCTTTTTTTCGGCAAATGTACAGACCTGCGGTTTTAACAGTCTGTATATCTGATTAGAAAACTCTTAGGTGAGATTAGAAATTCATTAGATTCACTTATTGATCTTCATCCTGTAAGGAGGCTCCGGACGAAGATGATCAACCTTTAAGAAAGGTATTTCAGAGTGGATGAAGTCAAGGAAACTGAGATCGGTCTTGCCGGGAACAACCTCGATACGGACACGGGCAAGCCCCTTTTTCTTAAATCCTAACAGTTCGGCGGCGCCATCGGATACATCGATAATACGTCCTTTGCGGAAAGGACCGCGGTCGGTAACACAGACAATCACCCGCTTCATATTGGAAAGGTTGGTGACACGGAGGTAAGTGCCGAAAGGATAGGTCCGGTGGGCAGCTACCAGTTTGTCGCTGTCATGGACATGCCCGTTGGCAGTCTTTCGCCCGTGAAAACGCTTGTGGTAATAAGAAGCAAGCCCTTCCTCCTGGCCCCATGCTTCACCGACGCTCGTAAAAGCGACCAGCAGAAGAATGATATGTACCAGACGGAAGGGCATGCACGTTATTGTTTATATTACTTAGCAATAACGCAAAAAGCCTGATTTTATTGTAACAGCTTGCCGTTATACTCTCCGGTCAGCGTATTCAGGAATGCAACAATGCTCTTGGTATCGTCAGAAGAGATGTTCTTACCGATCTGGAACTGGTGCATGATGCGGATCGCATCTTCCACATTGCCGATCGAACCGTCGTGCATATACGGAGGCGTGAGCATCACGTTACGCAATGTCGGTGTCTTGAAGCGGTGGCGATCCTGTTCGTTCTTGGTAGCGGCATAGCGTCCGTTGTCGCCATCGGTCAGGCCCGTACCGCGATAGTCGAAGTAGTTGTCCTTGATACCCATATATTCAAACGACTGTCCGCCGAGGTTCGCACCGGTATGGCAGGTGGCACATTTGTTTTCCTTGAACAATTCGTAACCGGCAATCTCTTCGGCAGTCAGAGCCGTTTTGTCGCCCATCAGATACTTGTCGAAGCGGCTCGGAGTGAGCAGTGTCTTTTCAAATTCGGCAATTGCGTCGGTAATAGTCGACTGGTTGAAACCTTCCGGATAAACTTCAAGGAAGCGTTTGCTCAGTTCCTTGTCTTCAGCCAACTTAGCCGAGATTTCGTCGAACGAGAGGCTACCCATTTCCACCGGATTCAGAGGAGGCCCGGCAGCCTGTTCTTTCAGGTCGGCAGCACGTCCGTCCCAGAACTGGAGAATATTCAGCGCCGAATTATAGACTGTCGGAGCGTTCACGCCACCGAACTGCCCGTCGATACCTTCGGAATATTGTTTACGGTCCACCCCTGCGGTAGCCAACCCGTGGCAGGTGGCACAGGAAATCGTATTATCGCCCGAAAGACGTGTGTCGTGATAGAGATCGAAGCCCAACGCCACCTTAGCCGGATCGGTCGGAATAGACAGTGGCAACGGCTGCACAGGTTCGTTGGCAAATTCTTCAGCGACAGCCGGTGTCGAGTAATTCTTTTTGCGTACATCTTTTGCCCATGAGAGCAGTACCGCCTTTTCACTGCTGTCGAGCGTGGTACCCCAATGCATCGGCATGTGCGAATACTTGGCGGGAGGCATAGAACCGGAAAGAGCAGCATCTTCCACCTTTGCCAGGTCGGATTCGGAAACGAGTTTGCCATTGTCGAGCGCATCCAGCATAGCCGTCAGATCCAGATAGCGTGTACCCTCCCGCATATCAGCCTTTACCATCGGGCCGATCAGGGGAAGTTTGCCATAGAAAGGAAGCGATGCCGTAGCCGAGTGACATTCCATGCATCCGTTCTCCCGAAGAATGGAAGCAACCTGTTTTGCCTGGTTATCCGCATACTTCTTGTATTCGGAAGAACCACACGAAGGCAATACCAGAGCCAATGCAAGCAGCCCTACAGGTAATGCCGTCCTCTTACTAAGAATAGTGTTAAGCATAAATATTGGTTTATTTAGATTTGTTAAGCACAAAGGTAAGACAGAAAAATCAAGCGTTACGCAGAATAGGTATAGGTTTTATCTATGGAGTGATAAATAAAACCTATCTCCCGCGAACTTCCGGACCTGTTTATGCTTCAACACTACCTTTTAGCCTTGCGGTTCAACTTCTCCAAAAGGATTTTACCTGGTTTGAATTTAACGCTGGTACGGGCATGGACTACTTATAGATCAAATGGTTACGGGCGTTTTCTCAGAAACAGGTTTTACACCTGTCGGGCATTCCTACTTATCCGTTTATTAAATTGTTACAAATTATGGGCTAAAACATTGACTGTCTCGTTAAAAGATGCTACTTTAGCCCCCCGATTTACAAGATAGATCAAGCTTTTTGATACTGAATCTCTCTCTTATATAGAAAGAGAGTTCTGCTCTTCTCCTACTTCCTTGATATTCATATTTTATCATATCTATCGCTATTTTCGTCTTTATTCTCTCGTTATTCATTATCGCTTTCTTTTTTTACGCACAATAACAAATACTTTTTTACACACCCCCTGCCCCCTCTCGGAGAGGGGAAGGAGTTACTCTTTGATGCACAAAAAGCTGCGCAACACCCCGGCGGGGATGCTGCGTAACGATTGGTGCATCTGTTATTGTCTACAGATACAATTTAAGAATAAGGAATATACTTAATCGGGAAGCGATGAAATCTCTTCTGGGGATAAACCTGTACATTGAGCAATCGTATCCACTGAAAGCCCTTGCTTTTTTAAATTGATTGCTATTTGGCGCTGGGCTTCAGCATGACCTTCTGCTAAACCTTCGACACGACCTTCAGCCAAGCCTTCAACGCGACCTTCGACGCGACCTTCAGCTAAACCTTCGGCACGGCCTTCGATCCAACCGGCTTTAATAACACTGCGTTGATAGCGAATAGCTTCCATGTCTGAATAATACCGCTGTTTTTCTGATGGACTCAACTGATCAATCCGCAAACGCTCGCTGGCCTCCTGCAAACCGGGAGCAGTACTGCCATGGGCAATCTCGCCTGTCTTCAGAAATTCGATCCATTCGTCAAGCGGTGTTTTGGCCTGTTTATTGAAACCTTCAACACGAAGGACATAATATTCAGGGAATATATCTCCAGCTTCTTCACGGACAAATTGCTCCCGTTGACGAATAGAGAGCTGAAGAACATCATCATAGTGAATGCCTTTAAAGACTGTACGACCATGGTAAACGTAGTCCTTGCCCTGACCCAATTCAAAATAAACGATATTGATGGAATAGACCTTACGTATAATTCCGTATTCCTGGCCCTCATTGATATATTCAGTAATCGCTTTGGAAGCTCCATACAACATTCGATGAAAATAATCCAGTTCCCGATTGTTTTGAACCTCAATAATGATCAGCTCACCTTTACCATCTTCTGCGAGCATATCCACACGATTGAACTTGTCTTCACCGTCATCTTTATTGCCTTCGCTTTCGAGCAAGCGCACGATCGTAATCTTCTCTTCAAGCAAAGTTGAAAGAAAACCTTCCAATATAACAAAATTGGATTTGTTACGTAAAAGGCGTTTTACCGCCCAATCGAAACGAACTAATGCTGATTGATTTTCCATAGTTATTTATTTTATTATGAATATCTTCTCGCAAAGATACTATTCTTTTTGAGGTTTCTATCTTCTGTACAACAATTTATGCCTACCCGACTACAAAAAAAGGATGTGACTTGCGATCACATCCCTTTTGATACGGAAATATTCGTGATTATTCAATCGAACTGATCGTAGAGATCATACCGAACTTTTCGTTGTCATTCAGGCTCCAGAGTATTTGGCCTTTTTCATTTATTTCGAATACCTGCGGACTGTTGGCTTCTACAGCATTCTTGTCATGGCCCTGCCAGTTGCAAACGTACAGGCCGCCATCCTTTGCAGGAAGCAGACCAGCAACGAAAAAGAGACGGGCACCTTTGATATCGTTCTCACCAAAACGACGGGCTACCTGGCCGTTATCGAGATTCACTTCCATCAGGGAATGACCGTCACCACAGGCAACCCAATAATTTCCGTTAGCCAGAGCCAACGTAGTAAAAGGAGTTCCTTCGAGCGTCGTAATCTTCACGACTTCGCCTGCCGGGGAGATCTCACGAACCTGGGAGGTTGCGAAGAGAGGCATCAGGTAGTTGCCACGTTCGTTCTTGTTCAACTGACGGAACTGGGCGTGCGGATGTTCGATACCTGTTTCGTATTCGGTACGCGACAGGATATCGCCTTTCGGGCTCACTTCCATGATAACAGCCGGATGGCCTACCCATCCTAACAAGTAATTGCCGTCGGGCAATACGCGGGCTGTCTGCATCTCGCATGTGTCCGGAGCTGCAATATCCCAGATCTCCTGGTGATTGCGGTCGATCAGCTTCGCCCCTCTGGCGTAGGCAAAAAGGATATTGCCGTCCGGAGTGGCAACGGCAGAGTTGCATTCCCATCCTTTTTCAAGAGGATGTTCCCACTCTACCTGCTTAGTGTTCTTATCGATAATAACGATCTTGTTCCAACCGGAACCGCCTAACAACAGTTTCTCTGTTTTCTTCTCGCAGGAAGTGGCAGTCACCAACAACAATGCAGAACAGAGATATGTAAATAATTTACGCATGACTTATTATTTTGACAAATCCTTGAACATTTCAAAGCCCTGCTCCGGCGTCAGCCCTTCGTGTACGACCGCATGTACAGCCTGGATCATGGCAGCGGGGTTTTCGCTCTGGAAGACATTACGTCCCATATCGACACCGGCAGCACCATCGTTAACAGCGTTATAGCAAAGTTCGAGTGCTTCTTTTTCGGGAAGTTTCTTACCGCCGGCGATCACTACGGGAACCGGACAGGAAGCAGCCACCTTTTCAAAACCGTCGCAGTAGTAAGTCTTCACGATAGAAGCTCCGTTTTCAGCACATACGCGGGAAGCCAGTGCGAAATAACGGGAGTCACGCGCCATCTGTTTGCCGACAGCCGTAACGCCCATCACAGGGATACCATAGCGGTTACCCATATCCACGGCTTCAACCAGATTGGCAGCCGTTATCGCTTCCTGGTCGCCGTCACCGGCAGAGAACATGACTGCCAGAGCGGAAGCATTGCAGCGGATTGCATCTTCGATGTCGATCAGAACGTTACGGTTCAGTTCCGTAAGGATCGTTGAGCCGGCATCCGAGCGCAGACAGACAGGTTTATTGATATTAGCAGGGATCGAAGTCTGCAGGATACCACGTGTACACATAATACAATCGGCATACTGTACGAGGGGAACGATGTTCAAGTCAATGCGTTCCAAACCGGAAGTCGGCCCCATAATAAACCCGTGGTCGAATGCCAGCATGACGGCACGGCCTGTTTTCGGGTTGAAGATACGGGACAGACGGTCTTTCATACCCCAAGGTAAGTTAGACGCACCTTTTACATGAAAATTATCAAATTGAGAAGTCTGTCCGAAACCATAGTTGTTTGCTTCTCTGAAACCATCCATATCTGGCATAGTGTTATTCCTTTCTTTATTTGTTATACAGTTAATTAAATCAGACGAAGGACAGTTCACGAACCGTCCCTACGAGGAGTGTGTTATAATGCCTGGGCGAATGAAGCAAACATACAGCTCCAGGAAGTGGCGCCACTGTCGGCATAACCGATGGAACGCTCGCCGTAATTGCGGGCACGGCCGAAGTTGGCTTTCATATCGACAGTCGAAGCAGCACCGGCAAGGGCGGCTTTTGCTCCGGCTTCCAATATTTCCTTGATGTCATCGGAAGCGCATGCCTGAATAGCATCTACGGCAGGGATCAGTGCGTCCATCATGGTCTTGTCGCCTTTCTGGGCTTTTGTCTGTTTCTGCACGTTGGCAAGGCCACCGGCAAACATGGCTTTCACTCCGGCTGCATCCAGCTCCGTTCCGGCAGCATGGTCACTCATCCCCAGGAAAAACGCACCCAGCAGGGTACTGGTAGAGCCGCTCACCTGCAGCATGACGTCGAAACCCATATCGTTCAGCATGGATTTAAACTCTGTTCCTTTCTGAGCCGTAGCAACGATGGCGGACATAGCCGTTACGATTGCCTGTCCGTGGTCGCCATCACCGATAACGGCGTCCAGTTTAGAAAATTCGTCTTCGCGTTCTTTGATGTTCTTCAAGGCGGTGTCCAGCATCGCCTTGAAGTTCTCGATAGTCAATTGTTTCATATCTCGTTTATTTACCGATTGTTGTCCAGTAAGGTGCATCAGCACGTTTATTCTTCAGATAGTCGATATGGTCTTCGTCGAGGATAGCCATAATCATCTGGAAACCGGCCTGTTCCTGTACGGTCAGGATTTCCTGGATGCGGCTCACGACAACCTGCAGGCCACGAGCTTCCAATTCCTTGTAGGCTTTGCGGAAGATAATGTTCAGTTCCATGTGTGTAGTGGCTCCTACACCATTAATGATAAGCATCATCTTGTCGCCGGCCTTCGGCTGAAGCTGCTGGCAAAGCAGATCCACCATTTCGGCAGCCGTATCGTCGGCAGATACCAGCGGTTTCTGTCCGCCACCGCCTTCACCATGCTGTCCCATACCAATCTCCATAACACCGGCCGGCAGATCGGTGATCGTACCACCATTCTGCGGATGTGTACAAGAGCGCATAGCGACAGCCAGCGTTGCCACATTCTTATTATAACGTTCAGCTATTTCAGCCAGTTCGTCCAGTGATTTGCCTTCTTCGGCGGCAGCACCCAGTATCTTATACAAAGGCACACATCCGGCCAGACCACGGCGGTCGTCTGTGTTGGCACCGATACCGGCACTGATATCATCGTGAGTCAGCACCTGTTTCACCTTGATACCTACACGTTCTGCCAACTGGCAAGCCATGTTTGCACTCATCACGTCGCCCGAGTGGTTCAGGACAACCAACAGGATGCCGGCTTCGCGTTTCATCAGCTGCAAAGCCTGGAAAAGACGCTGTGCGCCGGGAGCAGCAAACACATCTCCCACTACGGAGCAGTCCAGCATCCCTTCGCCAACGAATCCGCTCAATGCAGGTTCATGGCCGGAACCGCCCAAAGTAACGATAGCGACCTTGTCTTCGCTCTTCGGGTTGGCACGTACTACGATGTTTTCACCTCCCAATTTAACCTGGTCAGGGTATGCCAATACATAACCTTCCAGCAATTCGGGTGTTATCTGTTCGGGATCATTTATGAATTTTGTCTTAATGTCTGACATGGTATTTTCCTCCTATTCAAGTTATTTACGTTATTATTTAATCTCCATGATTTCAATGGCGATGCCTTCTTCTTCGATGAAAGCGATCGTAAGATGCTCGTCGCATACAGCCGGGCCGAAGATCACCTTTTTGCCTTTCAGCTCTTCTTCCAAGGAAGGAACAGTGTAGGCGATATGTCCCTGTTTCTGCACCAGCTCGGGCAGGCAGCTTCCTACTTCAAATTTCAGAAACTCGATACGGTTCGGGCTCTTACTGTAGTCCGTCAACCATACACTCAGGCCTTCATTATACATAGCCCCTTCTACTTTTTCTGTCGTTACGATACCGACGTGATTAAATGTTCTCATGACTAATTAATTTTAAGTGTTCGTATTATTACTCGTTGTTAATTCTATCCTTCTAAAAACATATCTACTCGACTCTCTTCCATCTTCTACGTGACAGGAAAGCCAGAACGACGACTACTCCCAAGGCCATATAAAGATAGGTGAATATGCCATTCACATTATCGTTCTGCCCATATGAATGCATCCCGCTCAGGAAATAATTGACACCGAAGAAAGTCATCAACACAGAGGCAAACGCAACAACCGACATCAGGTTGAACAACCAAAGGTTATTCCAACGTTTTACCAGATGGAGGTGAGCAACCACAGCGTATACAACCATCGTAATCAGCGCCCAGGTCTCCTTCGGGTCCCAGCCCCAGTAACGGCCCCAGGATTCGTTAGCCCAGACAGCTCCGAGGAACGTTCCGACAGTCATCAGGGCAAGTCCCACCCAAAGCGCCATCTCGTTTACAATACTCAGTTCCGTAATACGTGCCTTCAACATTTCCCCGTTCTTCTTGCCCATAATAGACATCATCACCATATTGGTCAACCCGATCAGGCAACTGATACCGAAGAAACCGTAGGCAGCCACGATAACCGCAACATGGAACATCAGCCAGGGAGATTTCAGGACAGGAACAAGCGGATTGATCTCCGGGTCCATCCAGTTCAGGCTGGACACAAAGAGAATGATACCGCCGAACAGGGTAGCCAGCGCGAAGGTGATCGTACTGCGCCGCGCGAACAACAGACCGGCCAGGACGGTCGCCCATCCTACATAGACCATCGTCTCGTATGAATTGCTCCAGGGAGCATAGCCACCGATATACCAACGCATCCCCATACCGAACATGTGGTAATGGAACACGACCAGCACACCGATACCCAGTAGCCAGGCAGTCATCTTCATCCAGCGGCTCTGCCGGAACAGCATACCAAAAGAGAGAACCAGCAACAACCCACCCAGGATCAGATAGCCGATCTTACAATAGCGGAAGACATCCATCTTGTTGTATTTCAACTCTGCCTCCATCCGTTTAGGACTGATATCAAGTGTTTTGTTCTTTGCCTGCTGATACGTGCTGATCATCCCGACCACTTCGTCGGCTTTCGCCCAGTCGCCACTCTTCAACGCCCCCTGTACTTCACCCAGATACCATTCAAGAATACGAGATACGAACATGGAGTCCTTGCCGGCAAAGACCGAGAGGTCATCCCCAGGCGCATACCATTTATGGTTCGGATCGTTTTCCTTAGGGAAGAGATTCAGCATCTGGTGGTTCAGCAACTGGTGGACGATGTTCATCTGTTCGTCCAGTTTCATCAGGTCTTTATCGAAACGGGTACGCTGGGCCGGCATTTTATTATAGGCCTCTTCCAGCTTGTCCTGCAACTTATAATTGCCGTTACTGTCGAAGACCTGGATATAGGCACATTCGCCGTCCGTCAGGTCATAGTAGTTTGCCAGCTCCGGATTGGACAGGGCAATAAAAGGCACCCGCATCCACATATCCGGCATGGCCAGAAGGCTCAACAGGAACTGGTCGGAATTCAGTTTGCCGATCTTATCCGATTTATGGAGTTTACGAAGAACCTCGGAAGAGAACGTATTGACCGGCATCATACGCCCGTTGGCCGACTGGATCGGCAGCGCGCCGAACAACTCGGCATGGGCAGGGCTTACCTGGTATTTCTGTACGGCATCCAGCATGGGAGACGCATCGCCTTTCGCTCCCGCCTGCACGGAGACAGCCAGTAAAGCGAGCAGTACGACCGTCACATTCGTCGCCCGCCGCAGTTCTTTCAACCGGCGGCTCTGACGCATGAAACGGGAGTCTTTACCGACCAGGCTGAGGATCAAGCCGATCAGCAACAGCAGGTAACCGGTATAAGTTATATTCCGTCCGGCCACATCGCGGTTGACGGAGAGAATCGTTCCCTGTTCGTCCTGGTCGTAGGAGGCCTGGAAGAAGCGGTAACCTTTTACATCCAATATGTTATTCATAAAGATCCGCTCTTCACGGTCCTGTCCGTCGACATGGACGATCACTTCGCTCTCGTAAGACGAAGGGCTGGCGGAACCGGGATAGCGGGTTAAGGTGAATTTCTTCAGTTCAACGGAAAAAGGCAGGGTGTGATAAGTTGTGTTATCGGAAGTACGGACAGCAATCCGGTTGCTTGTCTCGCCTTCACGCAAGTGCAGGATGCCTTCCTCACCGAAAAGAAAAGAGGTGAGAGCACCCAGAAGGATGATGATAAAAGCAAAATGAGTCAGTATCAATCCCCATTTGCCGCGTTTCAGGTATTGGTGTTTGATGACTGCCGCCAGGAAGTTGACGACTAAAAGGAATTGGAGAAGGAAAAACAGCGGGGAATAATAGACCATTGCTTTGGCTGCTGCTGTACCGTGATACTTTTCAATAAAAGTGGCAACGGCCAGGCCAAAGGCATAAATCAGTAACAGGACGATCGTCGTTACAAAAGAGGAGAAAAATCGTTCGAGACTTGTTTTCATTTACATTATAATTAGAGTTCACAGATGCAGCAAATGTACGCAGATTAATCGTGTAATGAAAAAATCTGTGGCAATCTGCCACATCTGTGTGCTCTATTAGTTGATAGATGTTATTTATACATCTTAATTATCAATCTTCAATGATCATACGGAAACCGACATTAAATACACGCTGATACGGGTAATAAGCCTTACGGGTATAAGCTGCGGCATATTTCGGACGGTCGATATAGGAACCGCCGCGTGCCACCTTGTATTCGGATGTCTCTTTCGTCTTTTCATTATATGGATATGATACATAATCCGAACGGGTCCATTCGGCTACATTTCCGTGCATGCTATACAGACCGAACGGATTGGCTTCGTATGCCTTACCGCCTACCTGGACAAGATTACCGTCGTCCACGCTTTCTTCTTTCGGAAGGAAGGTGTAGTATTTGTACCACGGATTGGTCTTTGCCATCGGCTGCGGGTCTATACCGGAAACGGCAAGTAACAGCGTTGTCTTGTCAGCCAGATTGTCTTTCTTGCCGAAGTCAGTGTGCATATCGCCATACCAGAAGTCCTGGTCGCTACCGGCGCGGCAAGCCCACTCCCACTGCGCTTCTGTCGGAAGCGTAATGTTGAGACCGGTCTTTTCGCTCAGTTTCTTGCAATACTCCATGGCGTCGTTATAGCTGACACGGATAACCGGCTGTTCCGGTTTGTTGGCCGGATAACCCTGGTTCACGTGGTCTTTCCACTGCTGATCTACAAAACGGCTGTCGTGATCCGGGAAGACTACGTTGAACTGTTCATTGGTTGTTTCCAGTTCCGCCATCCAGAAGCCTTTATCGATCTTCACCTTGGCTGTCGGATAAGCATCCGGTTCGCCACGATAGCTACCCATTACGAATTCACCGGCAGGAACACGTACGAAGTTGATCTTCACGCCCGGAGCAATTTCCACCGTTTTACGGGTTTCTGTTTCCTTCGCCAGCATTTCCTTGATACGGTCTGCACCGAAAGGCCAGCCCTTCACCTTCACTTGCTTTTCCTTGACAGGAGCTGCTTTTTCCGGCATTTCCGGAGTGATCGGGCCTTGCTTCTTCAGATAGTCGGCATAGTCGGCAATCTCCTTCTTCCAGTCCACACCGGCACCATGTGCATACTTGTCGGTCAAATCCTTACGGCGTTTGATCTGGTCGAATCCCTTGTAAGGAAGCATATCCAGGACGTTTGCATTGAAATAGCCCTTGTCCGGAGCATTATAGTCGATCCAGTTATAAAGCGTCTTCCATTCCTTATCTGTCAGCTTCACATTGTGATGGCCTTTCTTCAACAGGCGGACCAGCTCGCTGGTGTTCGGATGATATTCGTACGGCTGCAGGACAACCATATCGCCTTCACCACCCTGGCGATGTACATAAGGATGCAGGTTCAGATAAGACGTACCGTAACCCAACTCATCTTTCACGCCGCCACGCAGGTCGAATGCTTTACCATTGCCATTGTGACAAGCGATACATGCACGGTCAAGGATCGGCTGTACTTCCAGATCGAACGTAAAGGAACGCGTACCGCCTTCCGGCAAAGTCAATGCCGACGGAGCCTTCTGCGATGCGATCACACGTTTCGGGATAGGAATCTGATTCTGGTCTTCGTGGCAACCGATACAGGACACCACTTCACCCGGCTGGCCTGTCACCCAGCTACGCATCCACTGGATAGCAACGCCATCCTTATCCAACGGCTGGATAGAGATCGGAGTGTTGGCCGGAGCTTTGAAAATCACGGAACCGTCTTCTTCAACGGGAACCGTACCTAACATACGTTTGATATCCCAGCCGGACTGAATGCCATGCCAGTTATGATCGGAACGGGTCTTCACATACGCATATTCGTAAGCATGCAGACGGAGAGATTTAACCGTACCGCGGGGAATACCTCTCAGGCCTTCACCTTCGTAGATATCCTGAATAAAGAAGGTCGCTTCCTTTTCATTCAGCTTCACACGGTCAGGAATAGCCGGAGGAGTCTTGGTGTTGCGCACCAGGATCGGGCTGATATACCCTTCACCTTCGGCCTGCATCAGGCAAGTCACATTGTCGTAAACGTCCACCAGATAAAGTCCCCACAGTGCGTGCGGGTCTAACTTGGCTGCAACCAGGAAATATTTATCGTTCAGCGGAGTCGGTTTGATGAACTGCGGCCATACGCCGTTTACCAACTGGTCTTTGATTTCTTCTTTGACCGGACGGTTGCGGTGAGGAATTTCCTGTACCATACCGAGCGTGCTCTTACGTCCTTTTGTCGGATCAAAGATAATCATACGGCCTGAACGGGCTACGCCGTGGTGGCCGGAGATGATGCCGACAAAGGCAGAGCCATGACCGGGCAAAGGCTGCACATCGAACGTACTGTTCGGGAACATCGCGCCGCTGCCATAGAGGGCCTTGTTCTCCGTTCCGTCCGGGTTCATGTGCATGACGATACGGGAATAGTAGTGAGTCAGGTCGGTATATTCCCAACGGGTGTACATCACGCGTCCGTTATTCATGATAACCGGATTCCAGTTGGCATCCTGGTCGAACGTCAGACGGCGCATACTCTTATCTTTCGGGTTATACAGCACCATATTTCCTACTGCATCGGAACCGTTCACACAAGGAACACCCTGGTAACCGATATTGGAGATCGCAATCACACGGCCGTCAGGCAGGTAAGTCCCGTCATAGAACTCCAAGTCCGGCTCGTCGTTTTCCACCAACGGCTTGAAGCCGGTTCCATCTAACTTCACTTCGTAGATGTTCCAACGCTTGTCGTCCTGTGTCTGTGTGAACATCACACGGTCACCGTCCCAATGCAGCTTCAGGTCGGCAATGGAAGAACCGTTCGTCGGCTTGTAGACCTGACGCATCTGTACGTCGCCGCGCAGATTGGAGAGTTCGACAATTTCAGCATCGAAGCCTTCGCGACCGGCCGATTCCTGGTTACTCCAGTTATTAGCCTGCGTTCCTAATGAAGGAGTCATGATCTGATGTGCCTTGGCCCCTACTTTAAAGCGGGCGGCCACAATCTTGTCGGCATCCAACAACGGGTTGGCCAGCAAGATGGCACGTTTACATTCCAGCGCTTTCTTAGCATCGGCTATCGTCTGCGCGTCATCATTATAAATACCTTTAAAACCTTTCTTTTCGAGCTGTACCAATTCGTTCAGCATCGGTTCATATTTGGCAGCGTCATAACCCTTCTGCTTTTTCATATCGGCAAAGGCCAACTTGACAGCTTCCACGTTCAACCATTCCAGGTCGTTCTGCAGGTTATAGACTTCCTGCACCTTTTCGACCAGCGCAAGATACTGGTGTATCTGTGTATTGAGGTCTTTTTCACCGGCAATCTGTTTCGCTACATTGGTGAAATAAGCACCGTCTTTCAACCGGGCGATCGCATTCTCCACTGCCTGTTTCTCGACAGAGGCGTCCGGAGTAACCAACCAGGTGTCCAGACCGTCCAGAACAGCGCCTAACATACCGATCTCCTTCGGGTATTTGGCATTCAACTCTTCCGCCACGAAAGCCGGAACAGTGTTCAATGCCTGGAAGAACACGCTTCCGCCACTCGATGTATCATCTATACCGACCTCGGCTTCAAAACGGACATATTCTCCTTTGACCGGATAGACCAGTGTGCCGTTTGCATGGCAGAAGACGCCGTGTTTATATTCCTTGCCGGCAATGAAAATCTCATGATCGTAAGCATTTGTGTTCATCTTAGGCGTCGCCCAACCGGCAACACCATATTCATAAGGAACCTCGTCCAACCATACGGCAGTACCATCGGCCTTTATCAAACGGGCGTTTGCCCATACAGCCTGGTCGTTTTCCGTACCGTCGGGACCTCCGGCAGTCACAAGCACCAGCTTATCCAGCCCTTTCAGGTCTACCACGAAAGGTTCGGCTTTCGCCTTATGCTTCATCCAGGTAGAGATGACCGGCATTCCGGATTTCTTCAGCTTGGCTTGTAATTCCGTCTTAGCTTTGACTGAAGCATCAATCCACGTTTCCGCCTTCTTCTGCTTGGGCCCAGCGGATACCAAGACAGAAGAGGACAGAAGGAGTGATACTAATAAATAGTATTTATTCATGTAGTAAATTATAAGGTGGTATTACTTATATTATAGCGCAGCTTTCGGGTTGGTGAAGCGCAAGCCGTCGTTATCGTGATAGCATGCCCATTCATCAACAATAGCACCTTCAGGACCAGCCATCATAAAGTGGAATGTTTCCAGTTTTTTCAGGCGAAGAACATCACCGACATTCTGAACCACGAAGTTCTTGCTCTTGATAGCGCCGTGAGTGGCAGGAATAGCCGGAGCGTTGGGGGTTGCGTCTCCTATTTCAGAGAAGTTATATACCCATCCTTTTTCTACCATCCAGGACTCGTGTTTAGCCGGGAATTTAGTTTTTACATGAGCATGCTCGGGGATCATCTGTCCCGGAAGCAGATAGATTGCATGAGCAAAGTAGCCATATTCTGCGTCATTAACCCAGAAGATACCGCCCATACCTACGTTTTCAAAATCACCCAGACCGAAATCTGTTACCCACATGTCTTTAGCCATCAACTCGGTGTAAGGAACACCATAGAAAGCAAACATGTCTTTCATTGCCTCTGTGGCAACATCCTGTTGGAACTTGCCGTCTTTGTAGAAGTCGGCATTTGTGTACTTCTTTGAATACTTCATTTCTTTTTTATTTTTACAGTTAGCATTGTTTCCACATTCATTCTCACAATCGCTTCCGCACTGTTCAGTGCATTGCCCCTTCCCTGCCGCAGCGCAACAGGTAGCTTCGCCAGTAGATGTTTTGCCGGTACATGCAGCCATAGAGAGCAGCAGCGCTCCCATAGCCGTTAATTTCATCAGATTCTTTTTCATTTCTTTCTTTTGTTTATTTAGTTAGTAATATTTGTTATCCTCTCTGCATCCATTTTTTGTATCCATACTATCAAGTACTTTTGCCAACGTAATGGCAAACATTTGCCATGCTGATGGCACGCTCTTGCCATCCTATTGGCACAACCTTGCCATGCCCGTGGCAAAACTTTGCCAAGCCTATGGCAATCCGTTGGCAAAGTAATGACTTTTCCGAATCATCGTTATGACATTCCTATTCGATAGCGATGCCTTCTATTTCGATTAATAGTTCGTCCCGGCAAACATCCGCCCACATATAGGAAACCGGTATATCCAACCGATAGCCTTCCAGCAGTTCGCGTGCTTCTTCGTAGAAAGACTTTTCTTTCAGGTAGACGCGCAGCATCTTCAACTTAGCATTTCCGATCAACTGGTCGATATTCTCCATTGTGATATGGAGCTGACGTCCGAGGCCCACTCCCACCAGGCTTTCTTCTCCCCGGATGGCAGCCGTGCCGGATATATAAACGATCCGCCTGCCATCGAAGGTCATGCTTTTGGCACGTTCGAACTTAGGTGTCGCCTTCTTCTGCTGGGCAGCTTCCAGGACCTGGTCCGAATAGGCGTGCGCAGCGACCTGCAACTTATTGTCGATCGGCGTAGCGTAGCATTCGGGACGGGCAAAGACTGCCGCATCCAAATCTACCAGGATTCCACCCAGGTTTGCGCCGATACCGGTTGCGGCCGGATAGCCATTCTCCCAGTCTGTCTTGCCGTAAAAATCGGCACGGGCGTTATTAAACATCTGGTAATGCTGGTCCGGACCGTCGAAACGCGTGATCTGCTCGATGTAGTTCCATTGGCGGACGATGCTGTTTATCGGGAAGCCTTCCCGGCGCATCACTTCGCCTATCATGTGGAATACTTCCGCCGACTGCTGCTGGATACCGAAATTGATCACATCCCCGTGGAAACCGCCGGCAAAGAGAAAGCGTCCGTCCGCATTCTCCAATACGACATACGGGAAACCGCCGTAATGGCGGAATGTGACATGATCGCCTTCGCCGGTCTTGTAGCTATGGACTTCCAGGATCAACCCTGCATTCAGAGGCGGTTGGGAAACATAGCTCAGCACTGGCTCGTGGTTGCCGTAGAACTTGCGGATCTTCTCGCGCAGCATGATACGGCGCGAGACATATTGCTCGTTGTCGGACGGCATGCCGAAGAAGGCCAGGCGGAGAATCTGTTCGTCCTGCGGCAGTTGCGCCAGCAAGGCGTCGACCATTTCACCGAAGGCAGCGACCCCGGTTGTATAAATATTATAATGTATTTTATCGCAGTAGTTCATAAAGAGTTTACGTATTCGGTTAGTGCTTCGATGTCTTTCTCTGATACTTTCTTCTCGATGCCGTGTTTATAGACGCTGAACACCTCTTTCATCGTGGCAGCCCGTCCGTTAAACAGATAAGGAGCCGTGCGCCATACCTCACGCAAAGTTGGGGTGTCCCATCCTTTCTCGAACTCTATGTCTTCACCGATACGGTGCATTTTCATGTCTGTGTAGTAAACGCCGCTGTGACATTCTCCGCATTTCAGCTTCTCGAAGACCTTCTGGCCTTCTTTTGCCAGTTCGGACAGTTCGCCGTTGACCAGATAAGGGCTGGCGACGGGACGAAGCGCTTTCAGGTAAGCATCCACACAGAGGGCGTCTTCTTCGGTAATATCAAAGAATTGGATAAAGTTGTATCCTGCACGGACAGCCACTTCCGCCGATGCGCGGATTCCGGAAATCATATTGGGAGGCGTCACATGACTAAAGAGCAGGCTCTTGCAGTTCTTGGAGTTACCGACACCGTCGTTCATCAGGTCCCAGTTCATGCCGTCCGTGCGGGCATCGCCCGGATGACAGCCGTTACAGCTTTGCCAGTTCTGGAAGCAGTGGGAGGCGTCGTTAAAGTAGCGTTCCCCTTTGTTTTCATCGCTTTCTTCGCGGCCGGGGTTCAGTTCGGTTGCCGTCACCTCGTTCGTCTGGATATCCATAATGTTCAGTACATCGGCAAAATAGGTCGGGATGATCAGCTTGTCGCCGGACAGAAGCATATTGCGGGGACCGTTTCCCTGTAACTGGATACGTTCACGCAGGCCGTAGAGGAATGTCAGGTCATAATCCAGCACCGCCTTGTTCGGATAGTTCAGGAACTTGTCGAGCATGGCTTTATGGTCGATCACGCTGACTTCGTGTGTACCGGAATGTGAGATAAAGACTGATTCGTCATTACAGGCGATGCTCCAGATACCGGCGGCACCCCGTTCGGGTTCGTCAACTACAACGGCACCCAGGAACTCCTGCTTGTCCACGTCGATCACGCTGAAAGCGCTGGTGTTCATCCAGCCCTGCTGCAACTGTGAAGTCGGAACCGTGAAGCGTCCCAGGTTATGCGAGACGTAAATATATTTGCCATCGGGAGTGATGCAGATGCCCCGAAGTGCGTTGCTGCCATTGGCCAGCTGAATGTCTTTCACCTTCGTGAAGCCGTCCATCTCGATGACCGAAACGCAGGCGGCCACATAATCGAGGTCAGCCCGCTGGGCCGGCAGGAAGTTGGTGACAAACATATATTTGCCGTCCTTGCTGAACACGGCCGATTTCGGTTCGCGCAGCACTTTCACGGTGCGTACCACCTTGCGCGACGCCGGGTCGATCTCGGATACCGTATTCTGGAACTGGTTACATACATATATATGTTTCCTGTCCGGACCGAACATCGGATGACAGGCTCCCGAACCGGTCGGAATGGAAGCCTCTATCCGCCCCGACTCCAATAACAGCACCTGCAAATGGCCTGTCGTTCCGAAAGTAGTCACATAGGCTTTATCACCATCCATCAAAATGCCGGTAGGCGCTTCGTCCATCGGGAAAGAACGCAGCAATGCCGTACCGTCAGGCGAAAAGACATCCACCCGCTTTACTCCCTTATCCGTCATCAACAACTCACCTTTCCCGTTCACGGCAATGTCTGTCGGGAAGAACGGTGGGTTGCCTGCTGAAGCAATAGAGATGCAACAGCAGGCAAGACAAGCCACCAGTGAGTTTTTTAGCATGTATTTTCGTGTGTTCATGGTAATATTATTATGTATTATATTTTTCTTGCTTTACTGTATCCTAATTCGAGAGAGATAGCCTGTGCCACATTCTTTATACAGTCTACGGATGTCCGCACCACATCTCTCGACAAGCGGTCTTTCGGCCCTGAGATCCAGATGGCCCCGCAGGGATAGCCCGTGTAATTAAAGATAGGAGCTCCGATGCAGATCACACCGTTCAGTTCTTCCTCGTTATCCATGGCATAGCCCAATTTCCGGACCTTCTCCAATTCTTCTAAATAAGCATTGCGCGTAGTAATCGTCCGGGCGTTGTAGCGTGTAAATTCCATGTATGACAAATAACGGTCCCGGACCGTATTCGGCAAATAAGCCATAATCGCCTTTCCCGGAGCCGAACAGTGCAAGTCGAAAGGTTTTCCCGGAGACAGGATGAAACGGAACGTATGATGTCCCTGCGCCTGCTCGATGAAAATGCCCTTCTTATCCCCTAACACGCCGAAGCATGCTGTCTCTTTTACCTGGTCGCGCAAATCGCGCAGGCGCGGTAAAACAGTTTCCAGGAGGTTGTGTTCGTTTAGCGATCTGAATCCTAAAGTCAATAGCTTGCGAGACAATTTGTATCGCTTTGTGTCTTCATTATAAATCAAATAATCCAAGCGTACCAGCGTATTCAGGATACGGTAGGCCGTAGTCTGCGAAATATCGAGAGCAGACTTGATCTCCTGAAGCGTGCCGCCTTGTGTGTTAAGCGACAGATACTCCAGTACGGCAATCCCTTTTTCGAGATTGGGCACCTTGTAGTTCTCTTCAGATTTTTCCATATTTGGAATACTGCTTTCCATATTTGAAATATTGTTTCAGATTTGAATCAAATATAAAAGAGTGCGGAGAAATGAAGGCAGGATGTATGCAAAAATTAGTTAAGTATGTCGTAAAGCATAATACAGTTGACGGAAAGCAATCCGTCAACTGTTTTTTCGGTAACTCAAGACAGCCAGGACATTAAAGAACAAGGCAAACAAACATATAATCACAAAATGTCCCGACATATCGGCAAGGCTGCTCCCTTTCAGATAGACCATACGCATCACTTCCACCAGATAGCGGACCGGATTGAACCGGGTCAGCACCTGCGCCCATTCGGGCATACTGCTGATCGGCGTAAACAGACCGCTCAGAAGAAGAAATATGATAAAGAAAAAGAAAGCCGTAAACATGGCCTGCTGCTGGCTTGAAGAAATAGACGAGATAGCCAGTCCGAACCCGGTAAAAGCCATCAGATAGACAGCCGCAAACAGGTAAATGATCCCAAGGTGGCCCACCGGCACCAGCCCGTAGACCAGCCAGGCGACAAGCGCCCCTATCGTAAGCAGAAACAGCCCGATCACCCAGAACGGTATCAACTTGGAAAGCAGGAACAAGGCTTTCGGGACAGGCGTCACATTGATCTGCTCGATCGTCCCCTTCTCCTTCTCGCTCACGATATTCAGGGCGGAAAGGAAACCGCCGATGATCGTCAGCAGGAACGCCATGATCCCCGGAACCATATAAATCTTATAGTTCAGATGCGGATTAAACAGGTTCGTCACCCGGACGCCTCCCATCTGCCCGGCGGCGGGAGAAAGGCCTTTCTCCTGATTGAAGTCCATCAGGATGGACGAGAGGTATGAACTGCCCATTCCTCCTTTCGTCCCGTTCACGGCATTGGCGGCGATCAGCACCTCCGCTCCCCCTTCGCGCCCCAGGCATTCCTCGAAGCGGGAAGGGATTTCCAGAATGATATCCGCCTTGTTGCTCTCGATGGAGGTGAGTGCTTCGTCATACTTTGCCGAGACGTCGACCAAGTTGAAGTAACCGGAAGAGAGCACCTTCTCCCTTAATTGTTGGGACAGGACGGAATGGTCGTTATCCACGATGCTCAGGTTGATATTGCGCATCTCGAAATTTGCGGCAAAAGGAAGGATCACCAGTTGCAGGATGGGCAACAGGAAAATGATACGGGGCAGAAAGCTATCCCGCTTGATCTGTTTAAATTCCTTTTCCAATAGATACTTCAACATATTACAATCGTATTTTAAAACGTTTCACACTCAAGGCAACCAGGAAAACCGCCATACCGGCCAGGATACTGATCTCAGGCAGGATCGCCCTCACGCTCAATCCTTTTATCATGATATCTTTTACCGCGGAGATATACCACCGGGCCGGAACGATATTGGACAGCACTTGCAGGATCTTCGGCATATTCTCGATCGGGAACATCATCCCGCTGAGCAGCATCACCGGAAGCATCAGGACAACGGCACTGACCAGCATCGCCGCCTGCTGCGTATCGGCCACTGTCGAAATCAGCAACCCCAGGCAGAGCGACACCAGTGCATAGAGGATAGATACCGACACCAACAGCGTCAGGCTGCCGGCAATCGGCACATCCAACAGGAAATAGGACAACGACAGGATCGTCGCAATATTGACCAGGCTCAGCAACAGATACGGCGTGGCCTTTGCCAGAATGATATAGACCGGTTTCATGGGAGACACCAACAGCACCTCCATCGTCCCGATCTCTTTCTCCTTCACAATCCCGACAGAGGTCATCATGGCGCATATCAGGATCAGGATCAATCCCATCACGCCGGGCACAAAGTTATAGGCGCCTTTCATCAAAGGATTGTAGAGCAACGAGACGACTGGCGTAATCGCGTTGCCAGTTGAAAGTGGAGAGTTGATAGTTTCAACTTTCACCTGACTAAGGATTGCGGTTGCATAGGCGGCAAGCTGCGTTGCCTCGTTCGGGTCGGTGGCGTCGGCCAGGAGCTGGACGGAGACGTCGGGCGAGGAGGCGTATTGAGCGGGAAAGACGATGACTAACCGCACCTTGCCCTGCCGGAAAAGCGCCTGCGCTTCCGCCTGGCTTTCGACCATTGTGTAGAGTTCGAAGTACTCGCTGGCGGCAAGATGCTCGATCATTTTCTGCGTCACCTCGTCCCGGCTCTGGTCCAGGATGGCGATCGGGGCGCGCTTGATCTCGGTCGTGATGGCATATCCGAAAAGGATGATCAGGATGATCGGCATTGCCAACAGGATCATCATCGTCCGCTTATCCCGGAAGATATGATAGAATTCTTTTCTAATGAAAGAGATAAATTGTTTCATGCGTCTTACTCTCCTCTTTTTGCATTTCGGGCCAAGGCCCGGAAGACATCGTTCATATTATCGGCCTTGAAAGTTTTCTTCAGCGCGGCCGGGCTGTCGAGGGCTTCGATCTTGCCGTCCACCATGATGGAGACGCGGTTGCAATACTCCGCCTCATCCATATAGTGAGTGGTGACGAATACGGTGATGCCCCGCTGCGCCGCCTGGTAGATCAGTTCCCAGAACTGGCGGCGGGTGACGGGGTCCACGCCTCCGGTAGGCTCGTCCAGAAAGACGATGCGGGGCTCGTGGATGACGGCGACCGAGAAGGCTAACTTCTGTTTCCAGCCGAGCGGCAGGGCGTCGACCAGCGTGTTGCGTTCGTGCTCCATGTCGAGCACCCGTAGCAGTTCGTCGGTCTTCTCCTTCAACCGCTTTTCGGGCAGGCCGTAGATGCCTCCGTAGAGGCGGATATTCTCCCAGACTTTCAGGTCGCCGTAGAGGGAGAACTTCTGGCTCATGTAGCCGATATGCCGCTTGATCAGTTCCGTCTCCTTATAAATATCGAAACCGGCAACCTTCCCATTGCCCGACGTGGGCGTCGAAAGGCCGCAGAGCATACGCATGGCGGTCGTCTTACCCGCCCCGTTCGCTCCGAGGAAACCGAAGATTTCCCCCTCGCCTACCGAGAAACTGATATGGTCGACGGCGGTAAAGGTGCCGAAACGCTTCGTCAGTCGTTCTGTTTCTATCACATTCATCTTTTACTCTCTTATCAACGTTCTATACATTATATATACAAGCTCAAAAATGCTAAAATTACGATCCGGCCCCCCGGATGGGAGCTCAAAAACTCTAAAAATGCGATCCGGACCCCCGGACGGGACTTTTAAAACTCTAAAATCGTAATCCGGACCCCCGGACGGCATTTTTAAAACTCTCGAAATGCAATCCGGACCCCCGGAAAGCATTTTTAAAACTCTCGAAGTGCGATCCGGACCCCCGGAAGGCATTTTTAGCGTTTTACAACGCCATGAAACAGTCCTCGATACCGGGTTTTATCGGCTCGATCCGGATATCCGTATGTCCTTTTGCCTCTAAAAAGCGATGTAACTCGCAGATAAAGGCCGCCTCTCCCGCTCTTGCCACCACCTCCTTGCCGACGGCGAAATGCTGGGCATCGCCGAAAGAGAAGCAGGAATCGGCATCCGGATAACTCCGAAGGTCGAGCAGCAAGGGATACATCGAAGCGGAATGGACGGCAAACAGCCGCTTGTCGAACGTCGCACGGATGCCGTCCGGCGTGTCGACCGACAGGCAACGTCCGCCGCGCATCAGGGCGATGCGGTCGCAACGCGAAGCCTCGTCCATGTAAGGCGTCGAGACCATGATCGTGATCCCCTGACGGCGAAGGCGGTCCAGCATATCCCAGAACTCCACGCGGGAAACCGGGTCGACGCCCGTCGTCGGCTCGTCCAGGAAAAGGACATCGGGACGATGGATCAGCGCACAGCTCAGGGCCAGCTTCTGCTTCATCCCGCCGGAGAGTTTCCCGGCCCTCCGCTTCTTGAAAGGCTCGATCTGAACGTAGATATCGCGTATCAGATCATAATTTTCCTTGATCGTCGTGTTGAATACGGTTGCAAAGAAATCGAGGTTTTCCTCCACCGTCAAATCCTGATAGAGGGAGAAACGCCCCGGCATATAACCGACCCGCCAGCGGATTTCCTTATAATCGCGCACGACATCCAGCCCGCAAACCGAAGCCGTCCCACTATCGGCCAGCAGCAGGGTAGTCAGAATCCGGAAAAGCGTCGTCTTGCCTGCCCCGTCGGGACCGATCAGCCCGAACAGCTCCCCTTCGCCGATGTGCAACGAAATATCCTGCAACGCCCGCACCTCGCCATACGTCTTATTGACCCGCTCAATCACAACCTCCCTCATCGCTCGCATTTTTTAATTTTCAATTCTTAATTCTTAATTAAACCTCGCTTCCCCATACTGCCCGATCTTCAGATAGCCGTCGTTCCTGACCGCGATCTTGATGGCGTAAACCAGGTTGGCCCGCTCGTCTTTGGTCTGGATTCCTTTCGGGGTAAATTCGGACTTCTCGGAAATCCAGGTGATTGTACCCGGATATTCACGCTGCTCCTCTTCTCCGAAATCGGCAAAGACGCGGACGGTCTGTCCCAGCTTCAACTGCGTCAATTGGTCGGCGGTCGGATAGGCGCGCAGGTAAAGAAGATCCGTGTCGGCTATCTTATAAAGGGGCTTGCCGGCAGCGGTGACTTCGCCCGGTTCGGCGTATTTCACCAGCACGGTGCCGGATTGCGGATTGACGATACGGCTCTTCTGCAGCTGGTCGTCCAGTTGCATGATCTGGTAAATGATGCTTTCGGCTTCGGCATCGGCTCCGCCTGTTGTCTTGTTCAAAGTGGAGTACTGGGCATCGAGTTGCTTCTGCAGGACTTTGATGTTGTTGACGATGTCGTCCACCTGCTTCTGGTTGCCGGCTTTTGCCTTCACTAAGTTTTCCATACGCTGCTGCTCGCTGCGGGCAACGGCGATCTGCTGTTCAAGGGAGGCGATCTGTTTGCGGATGTCCGGCTTGCGGATGTCGACGCTGCGAAGGCCCGCTTCGAGTTGCTTCTTCCGGAGATAAAGCTGCATGCTGTCGACATAGCCCAGGACGGCGCCGGCTTCCAGGCGATCGCCCTCCTGCAGGTTCAGTTCCATGATCTTCCCGTTGGCTTCCGAAGAGACGATCACTTCGGTCGATTCGAATGCTCCGGTAACATCGAAGGTGTTGTCGTTGCGGCTACAGGCGGAAAGAGCCAACGCCAGAGTAAATAAAAGAATCGGTTTCATATTGATTTGTATTTAATTCGTTTATCAAATGATGATTTATCGGTGAGAGAATATCGGCTGGTGGTAACCCCTTCCCCTCTTGAGAGGGGGCAGGGGGTGTGTAAATTTTCTTTATTATGGCTTAAGATAACACACCCCTTATCCCCTCTCAAGAGGGGAAACAGATACTCCCGGCGCT
>URZO01000025.1 GCA_900552465.1 uncultured Parabacteroides sp.
ACTCCAGCTGTCGTCAGTAAAGAAGATGAAAAGCGTGAAAAGAGTCAATTCAAAATGGATCAAGATTTCGGACGAAATAGAAAAACGGCCGAAAAAGGGGTTATTGTACTTGCAGGAACCTTCCAAAACTGAAAATATGGATCTATGACATAAGGCCGACCTTATATTAACCATCAGTATGGTTTTAGCATCTCATAACTATGATTTACCCTAACCACTACTATGATATAGAAAAACGGAAGAGCTCATTATTTTGCAGTATTGAAATAGACAGACCTCGTAGGGGCGGTTCGCGAACCGCCATTCATGTCAACAAATATGTCCATCGTCGCTATCTGGGCAGTTCGCGAACTGCCCCTACGAAGCCTACTATTATGATTCACAGTTTTTTAGTTATTAAACTGAACTAATATGTAATGGGATTGCAAAGATGTATATGGGGAGTGTTCGGAATGCGTAGAATTGTGGAGAGCTGATAAGGAAGATATTTCTGGGGGAAAAGATAGTTTAATTGTTAAATTTAGCAGAATTTGCATGTATTCTGTATAGTTTTAGACTGGCTAACAATTTTTGGCAAAATGTTTGTTAGGGCTTAACATATATTGTCCGTAAAAGTCTTGACAAATGGGCTTTACGGGCGTATCTTTGCAATGTGGTTTTTTCATAATAGTATTAGATTTAAGGTTAACAAAGTTGGTTAGGGGTTGTCGGGATGACAATCCTTAATTTTTTTATATATCCCCCACTTCCGTCTCTAATCAAATATTCATGTTTTTGTAGTACTTTTTATAGTACGATGCTGGCAGAAAAGTTTTATTTTTAGGCCTTGTAATCGAGATAGAATATCTGTAAATATAAAGATCATGAAAGCTATTCCTTTAATTCTTGTGTTTCTTGTCGGACTTTTCCTGCCTGCCGGGAATCTGTCGGCTTCGGATGCAAAACAAAATCCTCATTATATTCCGGTAAAAGACAGCCGGGATTTGCATGCTTATTTCCGATATGCACCGGATCGTCCGATTGTGATCAGCGGGCATCGTGGCGGGATGTTGGATGGCTATCCGGAGAACTGCATCGAGTCTTTTGAAAAGACTTTGTCTTATATGGAGTCTTTCTTTGAGATAGACCCGCGTTTGACGAAAGATGGAGTGATCGTCCTGATGCACGACGAAACCATAGACCGGACAACGACCGGAAAGGGGAAAGTGTCGGATTATACCTATGCGGAATTGCAGCAGTTCAATCTGGTGGACCGGAACGGGAATGTGACCGCTTTCAAGATTCCTACCTTGAAAGAATGTATTGAATGGAGCAAGGGCAAAACAATCCTGAACCTGGATATCAAAGATGTCCTGCTGGATATAATGGCTGATTTTATCGAGAAAGAGAATCCGGTGAATGTTATGTACACGGTTCATAATGCCGAACAGGCCCGTTACTACCTGGACCGGGAGCCTGAAGCGATGTTCTCTTGTTGGTGCAAGAATATGGAGGAGTTCGGAAAATACGAAAAAGCAGGCATTCCCTGGATGCAAGTGATGGCGTATGTCGGCCCGAAGATGAAACTGGAAGAACAGGCGTTGTATGATGCCCTGCATCGTAATGGCGTGATGTGCATGATTTCAGTTGCTCCGACGCATGACCGGATGAAGACGGAGGCGGAAAAGATTGCCGGTTATAAAACGGAGATCGGGACGCATCCGGATGTGATCGAAACGGATTATCCGTACCTGTTTCAAGGGCTGGATTTAACAAAATAGAGTGGTTTTGAAGACTCTTTAGGGGCGTTTAGAATCTTTTTGCTATAAGCTGGCCTGAATTTAACAAGTATTAGCGGTAAAATGCTTGACAAATGGTCAAAACAGGTGTATCTTTGCAATGTGGTTTTTTCATAATAGTATTAGATTTAAGGTTAACAAAGTTGGTTAGGGGTTGTCGTGAGACAGCCTTTAATTGTTTATAGAGGTTTCGTACCTTTTCTGCCTAATGAAAATAGCGCTCGGTCAGGGCAGTTTGTAGATGTTCCCCGGCAGCGTTTTTATCTTTCCGTTTATTTCCAGTTCGAACAGCAGCGTCGTGAGTTGATAGACTGGCATATCCAATGCCAGGGCAAGCTGGTTGATATGCATCTCCTTTTCTTTCTGCATGATTCTCAGAATTGGGTTTTGTTTGGCCAATGGCTCCTGATCGGAAAAGAACAGTTCCGTTTGTACGGGTGTTACCGGTTCTTGCACGTCCCAGCAAAGAGCGGAGATCAGGTCGGCGGCTGAAGTAATCAGTCCGGCTTTGTTCTGCCGGATCAGGTTGTTGCAGCCTTTGGAATGGCTGTCGCCGACGCGTCCCGGGAAGCTGTAAACGTCCCGGCCGTACGAGAAGGCGATATCTGCCGTCACTAAGGAACCGCCTTTTTCGGCCGATTCGACGACAATCGTACAATCAGACATACCGGCTACAATCCGGTTCCGGCGAAGGAAATTAGGACGATCCGGCTCCGTTCCGCTGGGGAAATCGGTCAACAGGCCTCCGCATTCCAGCATTTCGATAGCCGTAGAACGGTGGGTCTGCGGATAAATACGATCCAGGCCGTGTGCCAACACGCCGACGGTCGGCAATTGGTTTCGAAGGGCGCTCCGGTGGGCACAGATATCGATGCCGTAGGCCAATCCGCTGACGATTAATAAATCGGGGATAATTTGGGAGAGGTCTTTCAGAAGCGATTCGGTGAGTTCCCTGCCGTATCCGGTGGCATTGCGCGTTCCGACAATGCTGATGATTCGCGTTGCATCCAGATTGGCATTTCCTTTAAAATAGAAGAGGACAGGAGCGTCCGGACATTCCCTGAGGCGAGCCGGATAGTTCGCATCGGCCAGGAAGTAGCAGGAAATATGGTTCTTTTCGATAAAGACCGCCTCTTTTTCCGCCCGTTGCAGCACTTCCGGGCGTTTGATTTCGGCAGCCAGGACGCTGCCGATACCCGGGATTCTCTCCAACAACTGTTGCTTTTCAGCGAACACGGCCTCTGCTTCTCCCAATGTTTGCAGGAGATGGCGCGCCAGGATGTCTCCCACGCCGTTGATCATAGTAAGGCCGATTTGGTAAATCTGTTTTTCTGTCATGTATGTTCTATTCTTTTTAGCATTTCGTCGAAATATTCGCCGCGTGTCAGTTTCCCGTTTTCCACGATTACCGACTCTACGATCCCTTTTGTTGCCAACGCATTGTCGGAAGCCCGGTAAATGTCCTGTTCGAAAACAAGTTTGACACCTTTCTTATATACGTTGAGGCAGGAGATGTAGCTGTCGCCGCTTTTCAGGGAAGTTTTATACTGGATTTCTACCCGCGAAACGAATCCGTCCACTCCTTTCTCATGCATCTTTCCAAAGTTCTCGCCGAGCGATTCCAGAAATTCATGACGGGTATGCTCCATATAATGCTGGTAGTTGGAGTTGTTGACAACTCCCTGCAAGTCGCATTCGTAGTCGCGGACTTTGTCTGTCAGTTTAAAGAGATATTCTTTCATTATTCAAACGTTTTTTCGAGTTGAACTTTTTCCATTTTATATAGCCGGTCGGACGGGCGGATCTTCTCGTTTACCTTGAAGGAGAAACGTTCTCCCTTGACGGTTTGTTCTACCGGTTTGAGCTCTACACGGATCTCGTCTATCGTCTGCATAACAGCGCCTGTAGTCGGTCCGGTAATCAGGATTTCATCGCCTGCTTTCAGGGTGCCGGACTCCATTTCAAATTCGGCCACACCGATCTTGTCGAAGTATTTGATTCCTTTGGCGACATAAACTTTCTTCTTGGTCGAGCCGGAACCGTATTTGCTGCTCCATTCGCCTAAGCGTTGTCCCAGGTAATAGCCGTCCCAGAAACCCCGGTTGAACACGCTGCTGAGGCGTTCGTCCCAAGTGGCCACCTTTTCTTCTGTGAAAGTGCCGTTGCAGTAAGCGCGTACGGCTTCCTTATAGCATTCCGTCACGAGGCGTACATATTCCGGTCCGCGTGCACGCCCTTCTATCTTGAACACCCGCACGCCCGCATCCATCATCTTATTCATAAAATGGATTGTTTTCAGGTCTTTGGGCGACATGATATACTGGTTTTCGATATCCAGTTCGATGTTGCTGTCTTTATCTTTTACCGTATAGGCGCGGCGGCAAATCTGCATGCAGGCTCCCCGGTTAGCGGAAGCGTTCATCTCGTGCAGGCTCAGGTAGCATTTGCCGGAGACGGCCATACAGAGGGCGCCGTGGGCGAACATCTCGATACGGATCAGTTCTCCTTTCGGGCCTTTGATCTGTTGTTCGACGATCTGGCGGTATATTTCGTGCACCTGTTTCAGGTTCAGCTCGCGTGCCAGCACGACCACGTCGGCAAAGCGGGCATAGAATTTCAGGGCTTCTGCGTTCGAGATATTGAGTTGCGTGGAAAGGTGCACTTCCTGTCCGATGCTGTCGGCATAATTCATGGCGGCCACATCGGCTGCGATGATGGCGGAAACCTCTGCGGCTTTGGCTGCATCGATGATCTCGCGCATCAACGGCAAGTCTTCCCCGTAGATCACCGTGTTTACAGTCAGGTAGCTTTTGATGCCGTGCTCGCGGCAAATGGCTACGATCTTACGCAAATCGTCTGTTGTAAAGTTATTGGAAGAGCGCGAACGCATGTTCAGCCCTTCGATACCGAAGTAAATGGAGTCGGCTCCTCCCTGGATAGCCGCCATCAGCGATTCGTACGAACCGACGGGCGCCATTATTTCAAAATCTTTCTCGTTCAAGTTATTATACATTTACAGATTACTCTTGCAAAGGTAGGAATAATATCCGAGAAGAAATACATCTGCATCTGTCTCCGGTTCCATCGGCATGAAACTTTAGTTTCACCTGCATGAAACAGTTGTTCCATGGGCATGAAACTTTTGGCGGATGCCCAGGGCTGGTAACGCGGATCAGCGTAAATGGTAAATTGTGACGAGAGGATTCGAGTCTTCGGTTATCTTTTGCAGAACCGGGTGTTGCTTCAGCTCCGGATATTTCTCTTTCAGGTATTCGATCTCTACGGCGGTGTTGAGTTGTACCATCAGTTTTTTACCCGGATAGGAATAGTATGGGCAGACAGGAAGGCCGCCGTCTGTCTCGTTATGGATGCCGATACCCGTCAGAATCCGGTTATATTTAAACAGTTCCATGGCATCGATTGAAGATTTTTCGTGGCATACCGCTCCGGTTTCCTTATCCAGACTGAATAGATGGAATCGTGACTGGTTGTCGGCTTCGAAACATTTGACAATGTAGCGGCGCGGAGTCTCGAAAAAGCGGGAGATCCAGTATTTCCCGTCTACGATCGCGCCTGGTTCGGAACGTACCATCTTCTGTTCGTCGGCGGAAAAGCCGAAATCGATGCGGAAGGCAGGATGAATGCCGTCCATTCCCAAGTTCCAGACCGTATCGATGCCGGCAGAATAACAAAGCATGCCGCTTGTGCCTCCGTTAAAGCTCCACTCTCCCAGC
Source organism: uncultured Parabacteroides sp. (assembly GCA_900552465.1). GTDB lineage: Bacteria > Bacteroidota > Bacteroidia > Bacteroidales > Tannerellaceae > Parabacteroides. Next base: position 5,513 of record URZO01000025.1, read on the forward strand.
AAAGTTTCTTTTAATGGCAATAGATCCATGTTTCCGACAGTCTGGCGGATCGCAACCGTATCGTCTGTCGCCAGGTTGAAAACGCCGAGACTGAATATTCCCGGCGTGTCCATGGGGATGCTTTCGCGGCCCATTTCGGCCATCGTGTTGGGACCGATGCAATATTGCCAGAGATAGGGGCGCAGTGTATTTACCTTTTTAATAAACTCGCCGTCAAAGGAGTAGAAAGAGGTGGAAAAAAATTCGCTGACGCACAGCAACCGGTTCTCGTCGTCGACCGAGAGCGAGACGATCTGCGCCGTTTCTCCCGGTCCGTTTCCGGTTTTTGCGACGCTGCGGACAAAGTGTCCTTTGCGGTCGAACTGCAAAATACCGTCCTGGCGGGTGGAATAGATAAAGACATAATCATCGGAAACAGCCAAATCCAGTATCTCGGCGATCAGGGATTCGTCTGTCAGTTCCAACGGAACATATTCGATTGATTTTATCTCGTCCGAAATCTCCACCCGGTCTGATGCAAAATTAGGGGTCGTCAGATCGAGTACCGGCAATTTATCGACGGAATTTTTCGATCCGCATCCGGTCAAAGCAACAACGGCTATCAGCCAAAACAACATCTTTTTCATACGCTTTTTTCGGGCAAAAGTAGGAGTAACGGTTTTACTGGCGGTTTCACATCAGTTCACATCTGCTTAAAAATCACGAATAAAGGCGTCGCATTGTTCCGGCGTTCCCTTTTCACCTGTCGTTTTCTGATACAGGCGGACGCGTCGCATCGAAATGGCCTGGTTGGTGCAACAGAGCAACATGGCGGCTGTAGAGGGCGGAACTTCCATTTTGATCAGACAACACATCCGCCATTCCTGTTCGCTTAGCTTCGGAATCTTTCTTTTCAGCCGTTCGCGAAACTCCGGATAGACCCGGTTGAAGGCTTGCAGCAATTCTTCCCAATCCTTAGGTGTCGGTTTCCATTCTTCTTTTCTGTGGAAACGGAGATAAATCTCGGAAGAGAGGAAATCTGTTTCGGACAAACTATCAGCCGTCCTTTTCAGCCGGTAGCGGGAATAGCCCCAGGCTCCCGTTCCGCAAGACACCAAGAGGGCGATCCAGACGTACATCTGCCCCTGTTGTGTCTTTTGCGAGTCGGATAAACGCGCTTCCCATTCTTTCTGTTCCGAGGTGCGGAGCAGTTGGGTGACTTGGTTTTGTTCCATTTCTTTACGCAGGGCATCCTGATAATGCAGATAGCTTTTATGATAAAAGTCCGCTTGCAGGCTGTCTCCACGACTTTGGGCAACCCGTGACAAGGCTGCATAGAGATGCGGATGTGAAGGGGGAAGCCGGCTTAAATTCTTTTCCGCTTCCTTCAGTTGTCCCCGGCTGATCTGCAGGTCGGCGAGGGCCAGATAGAGTTCCGCTTTCTCTTCTTGGGAACGTGTTTGTTCCAGCTCAGTTTTCAGAATAGTTTCCGCCTCTTTCTGTTTTCCTGTTTGCCGTAATATCTGGGCCTGCCTGATCCGGCAACCGGCTTTTTGGTAGTAGTGAAAGGCGCTGTCTGTTTGTCCGGATAAAGCGTAAATATCGGCTATCTCCCGGTAAAGAGCTATCCGCAGGGAGTCGCAGGCTCTTCCTTCGGCATAAGCCAATGCCGTCTTTTCGCTTTGAAGCGCTTTTGGTTTGAAGGACTGGTTTCGGTAAATCTTTCCTGTTTCCAGATAGGCGAGGGAAAGGGCTGTGCTGTCCTTTTCTTTTTCCGCCTGCCTGATCGCTTGCCGGTAGGTTTCCAATGCCGGAAGATATTGCAGCTGTTCCTTGTAGAAGGCCGCTTGCCGGAGAAGTGTCCCGGTAGTTGCAATATCTTCCCGGCCGGTTGGCGTACAGGCCGCGAGCAGACAGGCGAAAATGACCAGTCCTATTTTATGTATCATCGTATTCCTTGTTTTGAAGGGGTAAAGATAATACATTCCTCAAGAATAAGGATTTATTATTTCTTCTGTATCACATATTTCACGCCATCCAGTTTGATTCTGTCTTTCAGGAATTTTTCAACCCCCTCAAGCACTCCGTCCGGAGTCCATTTATAGGTGGTGATGGTGACAGTTGAAATATCGTCGGAATAGATTTTATCCATTCGTTCGTTTATTTTTTCACCTGTCTCGAGGTAACGTTTGTAAACGATTATTCCTTCCGCTTTCTTTCCGCTTTTGTAACTTAGGGTGACATCTGCATCCGGTGCAGGAGGTGGTGGTGGTGGGGTTGGCAGCGCATTCCCGTTGTCATCATATCCTTGTGCTTTCGTAATATTACATTTAATATTGTTCCTGTCGAATAAATCCTTCATTTTCTCTAAGTAGCTCATAGGCACTTTGGGAGTATGCGGACAGATAATTACTTTGGTTGCAGCGGCGAACCTTCCGTTTTTTATAGCTTTCTCTGCAATCTCCAATGCTTTTTGTTCCCCGACACCATAGATGGATATGCCGTCTATCAATTCCTTTCCCTCATTATTATTCTTGGTAAAAGACAGATAGACATTGTAATCATCTTGGATATCTTTCTGTAAATTCGTACTTTTGCTTGCTGTAGGCAAGGGCTCTTCGTTAACCTGTTCTATGACTGCCGGAGCAGGAGTTTGAACAGGCGTCACTACCGTTTCCGTACGGGCGAATGCACTTAAGGCCGCAAGGCCTGCCGGGACCAGGAGCGCGAGCTTCAACCGGGCCCAATTGTTCGATTTCTTTTTTAACATCATAGTAATACGCTTTTTAATTTTACTGTGGTTAAAGCTGTTGGCAAGAGTGTAGAGGCTGGAGCCGACAGCTTTTTTCACGAGTAACAGTTGATATTTTGTTGCATCGATGCCTTGATTGAGTACGCCTTTGTCTGCCTGGTATTCGTGTATGTCCCGCAGTTCCCTTTTGAGCAACCATACTGCCGGGTTACACCATTGCAGAAGAATAATCATTTCCATATAGAGCAGATCGGCCGAATGGTTATAACGGAGATGCATTTTCTCGTGTGTGAGGATTTCTTCCGGATGGTTCAGGTAGTCGTCCCCGGAGAGAAAGATGTAGCGTCCCCAACTGAAGAGGGAAATGGGATCGGCTATCAGGACTAACGTATATTTCCCGTCTTTCTGCTTCTTCCCTTTCCACATCAGTTGATACATTTTCCGGAATGAAAGGACAGTCGTGGACAGACATACGCAACAACCTGCCAGATAAGCGATGCTGATAAACTTTATCCAGGGAATGGTGGAATTATCTGTCTGAGTGGTTGCCACCGTGATTGTTTCATCTGTCTGAGTGGGTATTGTATTCATCTCTTCTTTCAGGAAAATCGTTTCCAACTGGCTAACAGGTTGGCTGAGCGGTAGAGGTTGCGTGGTGGTAATCCTGCAAAACGGTAGCAGCATGCAGACGCCTGTTCCCGCCAGCAATATCCAACGGTTGAACCGGAAAAAGGTATCGTTGCTGAACAACGTCTTGAAGCAGACGTAGAACACGGCCAGGCAAATGCCGGATTTCAGTATGTATAGAAGAAAGGCTTCCATAAGCGTTGGTTTTATTATTTGTTCTTGATCTGTCGGATCAGCTCCTGTAATTCGTCTACTGTGAGCGCTTCTTCCTCAATCAAAGTAGAGACGACACGCGTATAGGAATTGTCATAATATTTGCCGATCACTTGTTTCAGCGAGTTCCGCCGGTATTCGTCTTCCGATACCAGCGCGTAATACTGGTGCGTATTGCCGTACACCTTGTATCCGATATATCCTTTTTCTTCCAGCGAACGGACAATCGTCGACAAGGTGTTGTAATGCGGTTTGGGTTCTTCCTGCAAGTCGAGTAATTCCCGAACGAACAGCGGGCCTTTTGCCCAGAAGTAACCTAATATCTCTTCTTCTTTTGTTGTTAATCTGACCATAATCTGTTTCTTATTAGCGGAATGCACAAATATAACTATATTATTTAGTAATACAACTATATTATATAGTTATTTTACTATGCTTTTTAGTAGAAAGCCTTTTCCCCCTGTTTTTGGCAGAAAATCAGTACCTTTGCATGCGTATATTAAGATATAAGATGAAAATAGGAACAATAGATTTAGGTCAACATCCCGTCTTCCTGGCGCCTATGGAAGATGTTACCGATATTTCTTTCCGGTTGATGTGCAAACGTTTTGGTGCGGATATGGTATATACCGAATTTGTTTCGGCAGATGCTTTGATCCGCAGTGTCAACAAGACGCAGCAGAAGTTGAATGTTGCTGATGAAGAACGTCCGGTTGCTATCCAGATTTACGGGCGCGATGTCCCGACAATGGTGGAAGCGGCACAAATTTGTGAAGCGGCGCGGCCGGATATTCTCGATATTAATTTCGGTTGTCCGGTGAAACGTGTGGCCGGAAAAGGAGCCGGAGCCGGAATGCTCCGTAATATTCCGCTGATGCTGGACATCACGCGTGAAGTGGTAAAAGCAGTCAAACTTCCCGTTACGGTGAAAACCCGTCTCGGATGGGATGCCGACAACAAGATTATTGTCGATCTGGCCGAGCAGTTGCAAGATTGCGGTATTGCTGCTCTTTCCATACACGGACGTACACGGGCGCAGATGTACACGGGTGAGGCGGATTGGACACTGATCGGCGATGTTAGGAACAATCCCCGGATGCATATTCCTATTATAGGGAATGGCGATGTCACTTCTGCCGAGATCTGTAAACAACGTTTTGAGCAGTACGGAGTGGATGCCGTAATGATTGGCCGGGGCAGTATCGGTCGTCCCTGGATTTTCCGGGAGGTGAAACATTTCCTGTATACAGGCGAATTGCTTCCTGCCGAGTCTTTTTCCTGGTATCTCGACATATTGAAAAAACAGGTCATACAAAGTGTCGAACGCTTAGATGAACGGCGGGGCATTCTGCATATCCGCCGCCATCTGGCTGCTACTCCGTTGTTTAAAGGTATTGCTGATTTCAAGCAGACGCGCGTCGCAATGTTGCGGGCGGAGACGGTCGAAGAACTGTTCGGTATTTTGGATTCCATCCCTGAACGCTATTCGATCTGAGTGGGGAACCCGGAAGACTTTCCTCTGTCGGAATAGACTGTTTGTTGATATTATAATAGTATGAAATCGCGCACAATGTCAATTTTAAAAGGAAAAATGACAAATTTGCAATAAATTGTAACTAAAGACTCTTGCATTTACAATAAATATAGTTTATATTTGCAGTGAGTTTTTTTCATAGTATTTTAGATCTAAGGTTAACAAAAAGTCTTTGCGGAGAGGGAATCGAGAGATTGTTTCACTGGAAAGCAGCAAAAAGGCCGCATCCTATTATATGGAGTGCGGCTTTTTTGTGGACATAAAATAAAGAAAGCCCGTTGTGATAAACAACGGGCTTTTTCTATATACATATATAATGTATTAGTCTTTCAATTTCGCGCAAATGAATTCGCGGTTCAGACGGGCGATGTTGCTGACAGAGATGTTCTTCGGACATTCCATTTCGCAAGCGCGGGTGTTGGTACAGTTACCGAAGCCCAGTTCGTCCATTTTGGCAACCATTGCTTTCGCACGGCGGGCAGCTTCCACTTTACCTTGAGGCAACAGAGCCAACTGGCTGACCTTAGCAGAAACGAACAGCATAGCCGAACCGTTCTTACAAGCAGCAGCACAAGCGCCACAACCGATACAAGCAGCAGCATCCATAGCCAAATCAGCATCAGCCTTAGGGATAGCAATTGCATTTGCATCAGGCACACCACCTGTGTTCACAGATACGAAACCGCCTGCCTGGATGATTTTATCGTAAGCATAACGGTCTACCATCAAGTCGCGGATAACCGGGAAACCAGCTGAACGCCACGGTTCGATCGTGATTGTTTCGCCATCGTTGAAACGACGCATATAGAGCTGGCAAGTAGTAGCACCGGTTGCCGGTCCGTGCGGGTGTCCGTTTACATATAATGAACACATACCGCAGATACCTTCACGGCAGTCGTGATCGAAAACTACAGGGTCTTTACCTTCGTTAATCAGTTGTTCGTTCAGGATATCCAGCATTTCCAGGAAAGATGTGCCCTGGTTAATGTTTTTCAGCTGGTAAGTTTCGAACTGTCCTTTTTCTTTCGGACCTTTCTGACGCCAGACTTTAAGTGTGATATTTATATCTTTATCCATGATTCTAATTTTTGAAAATTGTTACTTCTTGTAGTTACGTGTCTGAGGTACTACGAATTCATAATTCAGATCTTCCTTCAGCATAACAGGATCTTTGTCTTCACCCTGATATTCCCAGCAAGATACATACATAAATTTATCATCATGACGAAGAGCTTCACCTTCTTCTGTCTGATGTTCAGTACGGAAGTGACCACCACAAGACTCAGCACGATCCAATGCATCGTGAGCCATCAGTGTACCGATCTCGATAAAGTCTGCCAGACGCAATGCCTTTTCCAATTCCACGTTCAGGTCTTCTGCCTGTCCCGGGATATGTACATTTGTCCAGAATTCCTTCTTCAGGTCTTTCAGTTTCTGGATAGCCTCTTTCAAACCTTCGGCATCACGGGCCATACCGATGTATTCCCACATGATGTGACCCAGTTTCTTATGGATAGAATCGACGGATTCTTTACCCTTGATGCTCATCAATTTCTGGATACGGTCTTTGATAGCCTTTTCAGAAGCTGCGAACTCAGGCAGGTCGGTGCTGAAGCGCGGAACCTGGATCTGGTCGGACAGATAGTTCTGGATCGTATAAGGCAATACGAAGTAACCATCGGCCAAACCTTGCATCAAAGCAGATGCACCCAGACGGTTAGCACCGTGATCAGAGAAATTGGCTTCACCGATAGCGAACAGACCCGGAATGGAAGTCTGTAATTCGTAGTCTACCCACAGACCACCCATCGAGTAGTGCAGAGCCGGATAGATCATCATCGGAGTTTCGTATGGATCGTCGTTGGTAATTTCTTCGTACATATCGAACAAGTTACCATATTTAGCTTTTACAACATCTTTACCCAGGCGGTTGATAGCGTCGGAGAAGTCGAGGAATACAGCCAGACCTGTGTTGTTCACACCGAAGCCGGCGTCACAACGTTCTTTGGCCGCACGTGAAGCTACGTCACGCGGAACCAGGTTACCGAATGCCGGGTAGCGGCGTTCCAGGTAGTAGTCACGGTCTTCTTCGGGGATATCTTTCCCTTTCTTCGTTCCGGCCTGCAATGCTTTTGCATCTTCCAGCTTTTTCGGTACCCAGATACGACCGTCGTTACGCAGTGATTCGGACATCAATGTCAGCTTGGACTGGTAATCGCCGTGTACAGGTACACAAGTCGGGTGAATCTGTACCATACAGGGATTAGCGAAGTAAGCGCCTTTCTTGTAGCACTGCCATGCAGCAGAACCGTTGGAAGCCATTGCGTTGGTAGACAGGAAGAATGTATTTACATAACCACCTGTTGCAACCACTACGGCGTGAGCGGAGAAACGTTCGATCTTACCGGTGATCAGGTTACGGGCGATGATACCACGGGCACGACCGTCGATCTTGACTACATCCAACATTTCGTGGCGAGTGTACATCTTCACTTTGTTCAGACCGATCATGCGGCTCAAAGCGGAGTAAGCACCCAGCAACAACTGCTGTCCCGTCTGACCGCGGGCATAGAACGTACGCGATACCTGAGCACCACCGAATGAACGGTTGTCCAACAGACCGCCGTATTCGCGGGCAAAAGGAACGCCTTGTGCTACGCACTGGTCGATGATAGAGTTGGAAACTTCTGCCAGACGATAAACATTAGCTTCGCGGGCACGATAGTCACCACCTTTGATTGTATCGTAGAACAGACGGTAAACAGAGTCGCCGTCATTCTGATAGTTTTTTGCAGCATTGATACCGCCCTGTGCAGCGATAGAGTGTGCACGACGGGGAGAGTCCTGGATACAGAAGTTCAATACGTTGAATCCCATTTCTGCCAAAGAAGCGGCAGCAGATGCTCCAGCCAGACCTGTACCTACAACGATTACATCCAGACGACGCTTGTTAGCGGGGTTCACCAGTTTCTGGTGATCTTTATAATTTTTCCACTTCTCAGCCAACGGGCCTTGAGGAATTTTAGAATCTATTTGAGTCATAATGATTTATTTTCAATTGAAGATTTAAACCTAAATTAAGCACCTACACCATTCAGGAAGAAAATAATTGTAATAACAGCGAACAAGCCACAAATGATAGTAGCTACCCACTTAGAAATGCATTCCCAACGGTTTAACCAGATTGTATTGTTCCAACCGATAGTGTGAATAGCGGACCAGAAACCATGAGTCAGGTGGAACCACAATGCGACGAACCATACCAGATACAGCACTGTATTTACAACATTGCCCTGGAAATAGAAGTTGATGAAAGCGGCACCATCCTGCGGATGAATGTCTCCATGAATACCTGCCAGTTCGGCGAACATCATGTTGTACCAGAACTGAGAAAAGTGCAAAATCATGAACAGGATAACAATCAGACCCAAAACAAACATGTTTTGAGAAGCCCATTCAACACCTTTCGGACGGGCGTTGATAGCATAACGGTCATTACCACGTGCCTTACGATTCTGCAGGGTCAAAATGATAGCATACACGAAGTGTACTACCACACCAGCAGCCAACACTAATGTACCAACCAGAGCATACCAGTTAGATCCCAGCAAACCGCAAATCACATTATACGCTTCACCAGAAAATACCGCTGCTATGTTCATACACAAGTGGAACAATAGAAACAGAATTAGGAAAAGACCTGATATGCTCATTATCAGCTTCTTCCCGATAGAAGAATTAAGTAACCACATAAGATAATAATTTAAGTTATTTAATTGTATTTAGAAATTTCTTCCAATCTATGGTTATTATCGTGCAAAGGTATGCTAAATCCACATATCACGCAAACGATTAAAGAAATATTTCGCCAATTCGGATTATTGATTGTTCCACTGTTTTTTAAAGAGAAAGTTTAATATTTTTATAGATGCTATTGTAACTTTGTTTCTTTGTCGTATATTTGCGTTATGGTTAGAATATACAACATTTTAATCATAATATATAACTTTAGCATAGGGTAAAATAGAAAAACAATTCGATCGAGGTGATGAATGTCTTATGGAAATGCATAATTTCCGGACTATTGTTCGTTTACGCGACTGGTATGCTCTGGTGTCAGGAGAGAGATAATAATGTTAGCTCTTTTCCCACCGATTCTATTCGGTTACAATATCTGCTCGATTGTTGCGAGCGAACGAATGACACGCCTGAGGAACTATTGTTTCTTGATTCTCTCCTGAATGAGTCGGAAGGTCCGGAAAACCGGAAGTTTAAATCCTATGCCTACCGGAATCAAATCCGCCATTATTTTAATGCTGTCGATTGGGAACAGGCTGAAAAGGTGGCTACTCCTGCCATTCGCTTTTTCCGTCGCGAAAAGATGCTGGATCACCTGTTCGAGGTTCAAGCTATGCTTATTACTCTATACACGGACCGGGGCGAATTTGAACTGGCTCTTCAGAAAGGACGGGAGATGTATAAGGAAGCGAAAGCAATCGGGAGTGCGGGCGATATAGCCGAGGCTTGCTATGTAATTGCCTATGCTTGCAATATCTCGGGACGGTGTAATGATGCTTTGGAATGGGCCGGACGAGGTGTTCGTCTGCTGGATGGCATGAAAGATAAACATATGAACCGGATGGAATTCTATTTTATTTTGGCGGAATCCTGCAAGCAATTGGACAAGAAAGATCGCGCAATGCTTTATGTCGACTCTGTCCGGGAGGAACTGGTCGATTTCCATTCGCTTAATCCCGACAAACCGAAGGATTATTACTCCTATTACTGGATTTGGGTTTATTGTAATGAAGCGGACTACAAGCTTTGCTGCAACAATCCGGCGGAAGCCTGTTCCTGTCTGAAAAAAGCTGATGGATATAAGCAAAGCGATGTTTATGATACTTATAAGGATGGTCTCTATTTTACCTGGTCGGACTATTATCTGGCGATAGGGGATTATGCGAAGGCGACGGCGTGTCTGGATACAGCAGTCTATTATTTGCAACTCCGCGACCCGGGGGAGAACCCAGATGTTTGTCGTAGAAGGGCGATCATTGCCGGTAAGATGGGAAATTATAAACTGGCAACCGAAGAACTTCGTCATTGTGTGCAACTTGCCGACTCCCTCAGTTGTGCCCGGTTTGACTGCCAGTCTCGTCAGCTTCGCTCTTTTTTTCACATTAATCAGTTAGAGACAGAAAGGAATAAACAGTCGTTAGTGATTCATTTCCAGCTAATACTGGCCTTTTTTCTTGCTCTGGCTTTCTTGTTGCTTTGCTATTTGTGTTATCGTTTTTACCGGATTAAATGCCAGTTGGTTGTAGCTGTGAAAGAGGCTGTGGAGGCTGATGAGAATACCTCTGCTTTTCTGAGTAATATGACTCGCGTGGTAAATGATTTTCTACGGGAAACTTCTGCTTTTTCAGAATCCCTGATCCGCGAGACAGAGATGGAAAAAAGACAGGAATATGCTGTTTCGCTTTGTTCCCGTAATGAACAGGCACAACGTGTTATTTTTGATATTTTGGATGTTTCGAAGATCGAGTCGGACCGGATGCAGTTCTATTATGAAGAAGTAAACCTGGCACGACTGGTACGTGAAGTCTACATGAAGATGCAAGCGTCTGCTACCGAGGAGGTTCATTTGAAATTACTTCCGATAAAAGAGATACGCATGACGACTGACCCGATACGACTTGCCCAGATATTGGAGAACATTCTCCACTGTGCTCTTCTGCATGCCAAATCCGGGGAAGTTTCGTACGGTTATCATTCGGAAGGTGACGAGGTAGTCTTTTTTGTCAGTTGTCAGGGTATCGTCTTTTCGGAACAGACTTGCCAGTTCATGTTCGACCGGTTGGCACAAACTGCCAGTAAGTTGGAGAATATACAATTAGGCATGGTGATCAGCAGGGGACTTATTGCGAAAATGGGCGGACGCATGTCTATGCCGGTCCAGACGGAATCGGGATGTCGGATAGAATTTGTGATGCCTCTTAAACAAGTATAGGAAGATGAAACGATATATATTCATATTATGCATAGCTCTTTCGGTTTTTCCGTTCTCTCTTCTCTCCGAAAACTTACAGGGGACAAGTGCCCTACTTGATTCCACGGCGGAACAGCTCCGGAAGCTTTATGATGAAGCCGTACGGAAAGAGGAAACGGGAGACTATAAAGATGCATTTGAGGCCTATCTTCATCTGGCTAATACCCGGGATTCGCTCGAAGAGGTTTTTTATATTCAGCAGATCGACCGCCTCCGGGCTGAGAATGAAGCCAGGCAAATGGCGGAAGAAAACGAACAGTTGCATTTAAAGTCGAATCTCCTGTATTTGTTTATTGGTTGTTTGTTGCTCTGTTGCCTTCTGTTGTTTGCAATGATACAGGTTAATCGCCGTCTGCGGATGAAATTGGCGACCGTCCGGGATAAGGCGGAACGTTCCAGGCAGTTGAAATCCGCTTTTCTGGCCAATATGAACCATGAAATCCGGACGCCGCTCAATGCGATTGCCGGCTTCTCGCAACTGTTGGCCGATGAGACGGATCCGGAAATTTGTGAACAATATATTAGCATAATCAGAAATAATAATGTATTATTGCTGGACCTGTTGAATGATGTGGTGGATATTTCCAGAATCGAGTCGGATACGATCACGTTTTCCTATTCGAGGGTTTATGTTCCCGATCTGGTCGACGGATTGTGTAAAGTATATGCTTTGCAAGTGGCCCCGTCGGTTAAACTGGTGATGGAATCCATACCGGAACTTTATATGTTTACAGACCGTAACCGGTTGACACAGATACTCTCCAACCTCTTGTCGAATGCGGTTAAGCATACTTCGGAAGGAGAGATACGGGTAGGGTGCACTTTGTCAGGCTCGGAGCAGATTCGTTTCTTTGTTTCCGATACAGGTGAAGGTATTCCGCATGAAATACAGGAGAAGATCTTTGCCCGCTTTATCCAGGCAGTCGAGAATAAATCGAAAGGTGTCGGACTGGGATTGGCGCTCTGCAAAGGTTTTGTAGAGCACATGGGCGGTCAGATCGGGGTGGAATCTGAGCCGGGAGAAGGTTCTGATTTCTGGTTTATCCTGCCTTTGCGTATGCCGGATGATAGCAAAGCGTAATAATAAAGAATATCATTATGAAAATAGTCCCGCTTTTTGTTTGTGTTTTTGTTTCTTTCTTGTGTGGCGGTTGCCAGTGGTCATCCGTTTCGGTGGAAGATACCGGTAAGTCGTTGACCTATAGTTTAGACGGCAAGCCTTTGTTTTCCTATAATTATGCGGTGGTTTATCCGGCTCCGGGTGTGGATACGGTTTATAAGCGCAGTGGCTTTATCCACCCATTGAAGACATTAGGGGGCGAGGTGCTGACCAACTGTTCTCCTTCCGATCATTACCACCATTTCGGGTTGTGGTATGCCTGGACGAAAACGACGTTCGAAGGGAATGAGATTGATTTCTGGAATCTCAATAAAAAACAGGGTACTGTCCGTTTCCGTAGTTTCGACCGTATTACCGATACCGGTTTTGTGGCGACGTTGGATCATGTGGTCTATCCAGATTCTCCGGCAGAAAAGGTGGCGATGAATGAACGGCTGGAGATAAACATTGGAAAAACGGATCTGCCGGGTTATTATATCGATTACCACACGACGGTCCGTTGTGCTGGTTCCAGCCCGATTACGATGGAAGCATACCGGTACGGCGGTATATGTATACGTACGCGTGGAGACTGGAATGACCGGACTGCCGAAATGCTTACATCTGAAGGCCTCACCCGTGACCAAGCAGATGGCTCAAGGGCTCGTTGGTGTTATTTTCAAGGGAAAGCCGGAAAAGAAGATGCTTGTATCCTGATTGTTGCCAGCCCTTCCAATCTCAACTATCCGGAGCCTTTACGTGTCTGGGACAAGACTGTCAATAAGCCGGCCGGCGATGTGATGTGGAATTTCTCTCCGACGAAACAGCAGGCTTTTACGCTGGAACCGGGCAAAGAGCTGAGTCTGTCTTATCGGATTTATATCTTGGACAGGAAAATAGATGCAGCAACGGCAGAAGCGCTATCAAATAGTGTACCCTTTCATTTTTCAGCTCTATAGTTATGGTTTAGGTAACTCATACCTATGGTGTTAGTTAACCGTCGAGATTAAAATTTGTTTTTTTATTAAACCTTTTTACTCTCATTTCGTCTATATTTCCGTGTACATACGTATATTTACAAACCGATAAGTGTTTTTAATAGAATACCAGGAAGAATATGACGAAAAGAGTGAAGTGGAGCGTTACAGCTGTAATCTTTTTGATGATTGCCGGAATGATCGCTTACCCGCAGATTAAAAGTAGGATGAAAGCATCTCGGGATGCTGCTGAAGTGGTTCCGCCGGCAGGTAACCAGGTTCGGAAACAAGTTTTGAATATTAATGCGGAAGTGCTGAAATATCAGTCTCTTACCGATAAGGCCATTGTGACGGGAAGTACGATCCCGGATGAAGAAGTCGATCTCTCGTTCGAATCGTCTGGGAAGATCGTGGCAATCTATTTCCAGGAAGGCACACACGTAAAGCAAGGCGATCTTCTTGCTAAAATCAATGACAAACCCTTGCAGGCCGAGTTGAAAAAGCTCGAAGCGCAGATCCCGTTGGCCAAAGATCGCGTGTATCGTCAGCATACGCTATTGGAGAAAGATGCCGTCAGCCAGGAAGCCTACGAACAGGTGGCAACCGAATATGAGAAGCTGATGGCGGATATCGAGCTGGTCAAGGCCAATATCGCCCAGACAGAACTGCGGGCGCCGTTCGACGGTATTATCGGTCTTCGTAATGTCAGCGAAGGAGCATACGCTTCCCCTTCGACCGTTATCACCAAATTGACTAAAATATCTCCCTTGAAGATAGAATTCTCTATCCCCGAACGCTACGCAACGGATGTAAAGGACGGCACGCCGATCGTTTTCAGGATGAACTCGTCTGTCGGAATGATGCAGGATTACAAGGCGACTGTCTATGCGGTGGAAAGCAAGATCGACGAAGCGACCCGCTCGTTGAGAGTACGTGCTACTTATCCGAACAGGGATGAATCGATTGCACCGGGACGTTATACCTCCGTCGAGATCACCCGCCGCGAGATCAAGGATGCGTTGGCAATCCCCAGTGAGGCGCTGATCCCCGAAATGGGAAAGAATATCGTCTATCTGTATAAGAGCGGCGTAGCGGAACCTGCCGAGATCATCCTGGGGCTCCGTACGGAAAGCGAGGTTCAGGTGTTGAAAGGCCTGAGTGTGGGCGATACGGTGATAACCTCCGGGGTGATGCAGCTTCGTACGGGAATGAAAGTGGCGATTGATAATCTGAAGTAACGAAGTGGCATGGCGAATATTTCTGAAATAAGCATAAAAAGGCCGGTACTCTCGACCGTGATGATGCTGATCCTCCTCTTGTTCGGGATGATCGGTTATAAGTTTTTGGGTGTTCGTGAGTTCCCGAGTGTGGACAACCCTATTATTTCGGTAAACGTATCCTATCCAGGTGCGAATGCAGAGGTAATCATGAACCAGATCACGGAGCCGTTGGAACAGAACATTAACGGTATCCCGGGTATCCGTTCGCTCAGTAGCGTCAGTAGCCAGGGTAGTAGCCGTATTACGGTAGAGTTTGAATTGTCTGTCGATCTGGAAACAGCGGCGAATGACGTGCGTGATAAAGTCTCCCGCGCCCAGCGTTACCTGCCCCGCGACTGTGACCCGCCAACGGTATCAAAGGCGGATGCGGATGCAACTCCGATCATGCAGATCGGTATCCGAAGCAGTAAACGGTCGTTGATGGAGTTGAGCGAGATTGCCGAACTGACGGTGAAGGAGCGGCTCCAGACAATCCCCAATGTGAGTGGTGTCGATATCTGGGGACAGAAACGCTATTCCATGCGTCTGTGGCTGGACCCGATTAAAATGGCCGGCTATGGCGTGACCCCGCTGGATGTCAAGAATGCGGTGGATGCCGAGAATGTCGAGCTTCCTTCCGGCAGTATCGAAGGAAATACGATCGACCTGTCTATCCGTACGCTCGGACTGATGCATACGGCAAAGGAATTTAATGATTTGATTATCAAACGTGACGGCGAGAATATCATCCGTTTCCAGGATGTCGGGCGTGCTGAAGTGAGCCCGGAAGACTTGCGAAGCGTGATGCGTAAGAACGGCGAGCCGATGGTGATCGACGTCATCATCCCGCAGCCCGGCGCCAACCAGATCGAGATTGCCGACGAAGCCTACAAACGTATCGAACAGCTCGAAAAAGACCTGCCGGACGATGTGACGGTCGAAATGGTCTACGATAATACCCGTTTTATCCGTGCCTCTATCAAAGAGGTGGAAGAGACGATCTACGTCGCTTTCCTGTTGGTGGTACTGATTATCTTCTTGTTCCTGCGCGACTGGCGCGTGACGTTGGTTCCGGTAGTAGTTATTCCGGTTTCGCTCGTGGGAGCTTTCTTCGTGATGTACGTCTCTGGCTTCTCCATTAATGTGTTGACGATGTTGGCGGTGGTGCTTTCGGTCGGTCTGGTTGTGGACGATGCGATTGTGATGGCGGAGAATATCTATGTGCGTATCGAGCAGGGGATGGAGCCGAAAGAGGCCGGTATAGAAGGGTCGAGTGAGATCTTTTTTGCCGTTGTGTCGACGACTGTGACGCTGGTATCCGTGTTCCTTCCGATCGTCTTTATGGAAGGTATGACGGGGCGCTTGTTTAAAGAGTTCAGTATTGTGATCGCCGGTTCGGTGACGATTTCTTCTTTTGTAGCGTTGACCTTTACTCCGATGTTGGCGACTAAGTTGCTGAAGAAACGTGAAAACAAAGGCTGGCTATATACTAAGACAGAACCGTTCTTCGATGGGATGAATACTGTTTATGCGAAAGCGCTGAATGCTTTCCTGAACCATAAGTTGTGGGCCATACCGATCATCGTCATTCTGTTTGGTTCTATCGGCTACTTCTGGCGGACGATCCGCTCCGAGCTTTCCCCGTTGGAAGACCGTTCTTCCATCTCGATCAATATCCGTGCCCAGGAAGGGGCGACGTTTGAGTTTATCCGCGACTTTACTGACCAGATAGCAGCCATGGCCGACACGCTGGCGCCTGAACGGAAGGCATTGACGGTTCGCGCCAATAGCGGGAATGGGTTTATTTCGGTCTTGCTTCCGGATATCAAAGATCGTAAGCGGTCACAGATGGAGATAGCCGACGTCTTGTCGAGCCATGTGCGCGAGAAGACCGAAGCCCGCGCTTTTGTCCAGCAGCAGTCTACTTTCGGCGGCCGCCGGGGAGGAATGCCCGTACAGTATGTTTTGCAGGCGACCAGCCTGGAGAAACTACAGGAGCATTTGCCCGCTTTCATGCAGAAGGTAAGCGAAAGCCCGGTATTTCAGATGGCGGATGTGAACCTGAAGTTTACCAAGCCTGAAGCCCGTATTGAGATCAATCGCGACAAGGCTTCTTCGTTGGGTGTCAGTACCCGTACGATCGCCCAGACATTGCAGTATGCTTTGAGCGGCCAGCGTATGGGCTATTTCTATATGAATGGGAAACAATACCAGATATTGGGTGAGATCAACCGGCAGCAGCGTAATACGCCGCTGGACCTGAAATCGATCTATGTCCGCAGCGATGCCGGCGAGATGATCCAGTTGGATAACCTGGTCACCTTGAAGGAAGATGTGGCGCCGCCCCAGTTGTACCGCTATAACCGTTTTGTGGCGGCAACCGTATCGAGCGGACTGAATAAGGGATATACGATTGGCGACGGCCTGGACGAGATGGACCGCATTGCCGCCGAGACATTGGACAACAGTTTCCGCACGGCGCTATCCGGTGAGTCGAAAGAGTTCCGCGAAAGTTCGTCCAGCCTGATGTTTGCCATGATCTTAGCGTTGTTTATGATTTATCTGGTGTTGGCGGCCCAGTTCGAGAGCTTCAAAGACCCGTTGGTGGTGATGTTCACCGTTCCGCTGGCTATTGCCGGAGCTTTGATCTTTATGAGCTATTCGGGTGTGACCATGAATATATTCAGCCAGATCGGTATTATCATGCTGATCGGTCTGGTGGCGAAGAACGGAATTCTGATCGTCGAGTTTGCCAACCAGCGGCAGGAGGCCGGATTGAGTATGGCCGAAGCGATCCGTTCGGCAGCGACGCAACGTCTGCGTCCGATCCTGATGACCAGTATTTCGACCATTCTCGGATTGGTTCCGCTGGTCTATGCTTCCGGTGAGGGAGCGCAGGGACGTATCGCGATGGGTATCGCCGTTGTGGGAGGTATGATTGTTTCCACCTTCCTGACGTTGTTTATCGTTCCGGCGATGTACAGCTTTATCTCTACGGACAGACAGAAAAAGTTGAAAGTTGAAAATTGAAAGTTATATTGCGAGATATGAAGAGACTTCTTTTATTAATATGTATAGCATTTGCGGTTGTTCCGGCCGGTGCGCAACGGATATTCAGCCTGGATGATTGTATCCAGACCGGATTGGAGCGTAACTATTCGATCCGCATCATCCGTAATGAACAAAAGGTGAGCGATAACAATGCGACTCCCGGCAACGCCGGTTACCTGCCGACAGTCGACCTGAGCGGTGGTTTCAGCGGTTCAGTCAACAATAACAACAACAAACTGTCCGACGGCATGACGGAGAAGATAAACGGCGTGAATAACGAAACGGCCGATGTCGGTCTGAATGTGAACTGGACTGTCTTCGACGGGCTGGGAATACAGGCGACATACGACAGACTGAAGGAGTTGAAGAATCTGGGCGAGCTGAATACCCGGATGACGATCGAAGACTTTGTCGCCGACCTGTCGAGCGAATATTATAACCTGATCCGCCAGAAGATCCGCCTGCGCAACCTGCGTTCCACGCTCGACCTTTCCCGCGAACGTCTGCGTATTGTCGAAGAGCGCTATTATATCGGTTCGATGTCCCGCCTGGACCTCCAGCAGGCGCAGGTCGACTTCAATGCCGACAGTTCCAACGTCCTGAACCAGTTGGAACAGGTGCATACATCCCGCATCCGCCTGAATCAGTTGATGGCTTTGGACGATGTGGAAGAACAGGTGCAGATCAAAGACTCCCTCATTACGCCGAATCCGCTCCTTGACGAAGTGGAACTCTGGAAAAGCACGCTTTCCTCCAACTCATCCCTGCTGATTGCAAAAAAGAACCAGGTTATTTCGGAGCTGGATTATAAGAAGATCAGGAGCCGTAACTATCCGTATGTCAAACTGAACGCCGGGTATGGCTATACGGCGAACTGGTACGAAGTGGGCGCGACCGACCTGCAACGCCGTCTCGGGCTGAACTATGGCGTCACTGTCGGCATTAACGTCTTCGACGGCTTCAACCGGAAACGCGAGCAACGGAATGCCCGCATCCAGATCGAGAACCAGGAACTGCGCACCCGCGAAATGGAGTTGGCGCTCCGGGCTAATATGAGCAATTTCTGGATGGCTTACCGGAATAACCTCGACCTGTGGAGCCTGGAAAAAGAGAACCTGGTCGCAGCACAGGAGAACTACCGCATTGCGATCGACCGCTATAAACTGGGCGATCTGTCCGGTATCGAACTGCGTGAGGCGCAGAACAGCCTGTTGGAAGCCGAAGAGCGGCAGTCTATCGCCGAATATTCTACTAAGATATGCGAAATCTCCCTTTTGCAGCTTAGTGGACAGATTATGAATATGTTCCATGATTAAGATTCTCCTGCTGACGGATTTCTCCAGCGGATACGGGCGCAGCCTGCTCGAAGGCGTCGTCCGATATGCCCGTGAAGCCGGCCCTTGGGTCTTCTACCGGATGCCGTTGTATTATCGTGAGCTTCACGGGGATGAAGGTGTTGTCCGTTGGGCGGAAGAATGGGGTGCCGATGCGATTATTGCTCAGTTGACCGATGTGGACTTGAATGTCCTGAACCGCCTCGATATCCCGATCATTGTCCAGAACTACAAGGAACGTTGCCACGGGCTATCGAACCTGACAGGCGATTATTACGGGACAGGCGTCATGGCCGCCGAATTCTTTATCCGGAAAGGATATAAGGCCTTTGCCTACTATGGTTTTACCGATACGGTCTGGATGCGCGAACGGGGTGAAGGATTCCGGGACGCCGTATCGGAGAAAGGTTATCCGGTTTATTCCTTTGACGACGGCAGACAATTGTCCGGCGGGCAGTGGAACTTTGATGCGGAACGTGTCAGCCGGTGGCTGCTCGACTTGCCCAAACCGATCGCCCTTTTTGCCTGCGACGACTATTACGCATTGCAGATCACCGAAGTCTGCAAGATGTATAATATCGATATCCCCGGCGATATCGCCGTCTTAGGAGTCGATAATGACAATCTGCTTTGTAATATCTCAGACCCGGCCCTCTCCTCGATCGAACTGGATGTGGAAAACGGAGGCTACGAAGTCGGCAAATTGCTTCATTTGTTTATTGAAAAGAAAATAACAGCTCCCGCCGATGTGATCATCAAGCCGGTCAGGGTTGTTTCCCGAGGCTCGACAGAACGTTTTGCCGTCTCCGACAAATACATCGGACAAGTCCTGGCTTATATCGAAGATAATTACTGCAACTCTCTTTCCGTCGACGACCTGATCCGGATTATCCCTTATTCCCGCCGCGTGTTGGAAAAGAAGTTTAAGAGCGAAACGGGAATGTCCGTTTATCAATATATCCAGCAACAGCGTATTGAAAAGTTTGCCGCCTTGCTGATTACGACCGATCTACCTTTGGCCGAAGCCGCCGCCGATGCCGGATTCCCCGACTATAAGAATGTCTCGCGCATCTTTGTAAAGATGAAGGAGATGACACCCCTTCAATACCGGAAAAGATTTACTATTCGTTAAAGTATTCGTATTTTGAGGATTTTGTTTCGTGATTATACCCTGATTGCGTAAAATAATGTGCTTAATTTGCGCATAGATAAATCAGGATAGCCATGAGAACAACATTGATAAACGGACGCTTACTTCTGCCGGATGAAATATGGGAACACGGATATGTCGTCATTGAAGACGGCAAAATCGCCGTATTGGGAAAAGGCGATCCCGAAGAGCCGCTTTCGGGCGAAGTAATCGATGCCCGTTCTTATTATATCTCTCCCGGATTCATCGACCTGCACACGCACGGTGCCGGCGGGGCGGACTTTATGGATGCCACTGTCGATGCTTACCTGACCATTGCGGAAACACATGCCCGTTATGGGACGACAGCCTTGTTGCCGACAACGCTTACCTGCCCGGATGAAGAATTATTCCATATGTTCGATATTTACCGGGAAGCAAAAGCCCGTAATACAAAGGGAGCGCAGTTCTTAGGCATCCACCTGGAAGGCCCTTATTTCGCCTATAGCCAGCGCGGTGCACAAGACCCGGCTAATCTGAAACAGCCCGTTCCGGAACATTACGGAAAGATTTTGGAAGCCTCGGACGACATCGTCCGTTGGAGCATTGCGCCGGAGTTGCCGGGCGCCCTCGAGTTAGGGCGTCTGTTAAGCAGCCGGAAGATCCT
Organism: uncultured Parabacteroides sp.; assembly: GCA_900552465.1. Classification (GTDB taxonomy): domain Bacteria; phylum Bacteroidota; class Bacteroidia; order Bacteroidales; family Tannerellaceae; genus Parabacteroides. The sequence continues at coordinate 26,183 of URZO01000025.1, forward strand.
GCCGTCGGTCGGACATACGGATGCCGTGTGCGAAGAAGTGATGGAAGCGTTCGAAGCCGGATATTCCCTGATGACGCATCTCTATTCGGGCATGCAAGGCGTCACCCGCCGGAACGCCTATCGCTATGCCGGAGCTGTCGAGGCGGCTTTCCTGCTCGACGGGATGGATGTGGAGATTATCGCGGACGGCGTCCACCTGCCGAAAAGCCTGTTACAGTTGATCTATAAATTCAAAGGGGCGGACCGGATCGCGCTGATTACCGATTCGATGCGTGCGGCCGGCATGCCGGAAGGAGCCTATAAGTTGGGAAGCCTGAAAGAAGGGCAGACGGTTGTGGTGGAAGACGGAGTCGCCAAACTGCCGGACCGGAGCGCCTTTGCCGGGAGTGTCGCTACGGCGGACCGCCTGGTACGGACAATGGTCGAAACAGCGGGTGTCCCACTGACGAATGCCGTTAAGATGATGACCGCCACGCCCGCCCGTATTTTAGGCGTCAGCGACCGGAAAGGCAGTCTGGAAACAGGAAAAGATGCCGATATCATCCTGTTTGATGACCATATCCGTGTCGCCCGGACGCTGATTGACGGAAAGACAGTAGCCTGTAAATAAATATAATCTTAAAATAATCAGTTATGATCACGAGACGTAGTTTTTTGAAGAGAGCGGCAGCAGGGACGGCGATCGCTTCGTTCGGAGGAATCCTGCCGGGGTTCAGTGCCCGGAGTTATGCCAATATAGTAGGGGCGAACGAGCGGATAAATGCGGCCGTCGTCGGTGTCAACTCGCGCGGGAAAGCGTTAGCGCAGAACTTTTCCAAACAGCCGAATTGCCGCATCACCCGTATCTGCGATGTCGATTCGAGAGCCTTGTCCAAATGTATCGCTGCAGTGGATGAGATCACCGGTGAAAAGCCTGCCGGCGACAAAGACTTGCGCCGGACATTCGAGCATAAGGATGTGGATGCCGTCGTGATCGCCATGCCGGACCATTGGCATGCACCCGCCGCTTTGTTGGCGATGAAAGCCGGCAAGCACGTTTACCTGGAAAAACCGTGCAGCCATTCTCCGGCGGAAGGCGAGATGCTGGTCGAGGCGGCGAAGAAATACGGCCGGGTGGTCCAGATGGGCAACCAGCGCCGCTCGTGGCCGAACATAGTGGAGGCAATCAATGAAATCAAATCCGGAACGATCGGGAATGTCTATTTCGGCAAATCCTGGTACACGAACAACCGCGCTTCGATCGGTATCGGCAAGGAAACGCCCGTCCCGGAATGGCTTGACTGGGAGCTTTGGCAAGGACCGGCTCCGCGTACTGCTTTCAAGGACAATTTCGTCCATTACAACTGGCATTGGTTCTGGCGTTGGGGCACAGGCGAGGCGCTGAACAACGGCACTCACATGGTCGACCTGCTGCGCTGGGGCATGGACCTGGATTATCCGACAGCCGTCGAATCGACCGGAGGCCGCTACTATTATAAGGACGATTGGGAAGCGCCCGATACGCAGGTGATCAACCTGGATTTCGGCGGCAAGAAGTCGATGATGTGGGAAGGCCATTGCTGCAACCCGTTCCGCATCGAAGGCGAAGTCGTCGGCCTCCTGTTCTATGGCGAGAAAGCGAACCTGCTGATCGGCGGTGGAAACGAATACAAGATACTCGATCATAAGAACCAGGTGATCAAACATGTTACCAGCAAAATCCAGATCGACCCGCGCAACAAGATGAATCCCGCCCAACAGCTGGATGCCCTTCATATCCAGAACTTCTTCGACGGCATTACAAAAGGTACGCCGTTGCATGCGGATATCCTTTCCGGACATAAGAGCACGCTGCTGGTGCAGTTGGGAAATGTAGCGCAACGTTCGGCTGAACGCCTTGTGATCGATTCTTCCAACGGACATATCCAAAATAAGGATGCCGCTGCCAAATACTGGGCACGGACATACGAAAAAGGATGGGAGATGAAGTTATGAAACCGGTCGTAAATCAGGTTGCGGACAGGCGGCAGGTGATGATCGGCATTGCGATTATCGGAGTCGTGTTCTTTATTATCGGCTTCGTGTCGTGGGTCAACTCGATCCTGATCCCCTATTTCCGGATCGCGTGCGAGCTGACGAACTATCAGTCTTATTTCGTCACATTTTCTTTTTATATCGCCTATTTGGTGATGTCCGTCCCGGTGGCTTACCTGTTGAAGCGGACGGGCTATAAGAAAGGGATGATGTACGGCTTTTTCTGCCTGGCCGCCGGAGCGCTGCTGTTTGTGCCTGCTGCCCTGAACCGGGCTTACTGGATTTTCCTGGCCGGCCTGTTCACAATGGGGACAGGGCTGTCGGTCCTGCAAGCCTCGGCTAATCCGTATATCACCATTATCGGACCGATCGAGAGTGCGGCACGACGGATCAGTATCATGGGAGTTTGTAATAAGTTTGCCGGCATTGTCTCTCCGTTGATCTTTGCAGCGGTGGTTTTGGGCAAGAGCCAGGAACTGCTGCGGACAGTCGAAGAGGGGCTATTGGCAGGTGCGGACAAGGAAGCTGCGCTGAACGAACTGATCCGGGGCGTGATCCTGCCTTACAGTGTATTAGCTCTTTTGCTTGTGGGAATCGGCCTGTTCATCTATCGTTCGGTGTTGCCGGATATCAATCCGGAGGATGAAGACGAGAAGGTGGCGGCTGCCAATTCCGATAAGACCTCCGTTTTCCAGTTCCCCTATTTGGTGTTGGGCGTGTTAGCGCTGTTCCTGCATGTCGGCACGCAGGTGATCGCAATCGATACGATTATCAGCTATGCCGGTTCGATGGGCGTGGGATTGCTCGAGGCGAAGTTCTTTCCGGCTTATACCTTAGGGGCGACTATCTTAGGATATATGTTAGGCATCCTGTTGATCCCGAAGGTGCTCTCACAAAAGAATGCGCTGATTATCTGTACGGCGTTAGGGCTGGTTCTCTCCTTTGGCGTGGTCTTTGCCGATGCGGATGTCTCTTTCCTGGGGCACGATGCGAACCTCTCCATTTGGTTCCTTGCCTCTTTGGGCTTTCCCAACTCACTGATCTATGCCGGCATTTGGCCGCATGCGATCCGCGACCTGGGACGGTTCACGAAGATCGGTTCTTCCCTGTTGGTGATGGCCTTGTGCGGAAATGCCATCCTGCCGCTTGTTTACGGCAAGATGGCGGATGCAACCTCGCTGCAACAAGGATATTGGGTGCTCATCCCCTGTTTCCTGTACCTGATCTGGTATGCGGTGTACGGATACAGGATCACGAGTTGGAATAGAAAATAAATCATCAAAATAGAATGAAAATAGATAATCTTACAATCGATATTTTCCCGGACAGGCAGGCGATGGGAGGGCAGGCCGCTGCCGATGTTTCGGCAGCTATACGGGAGTTGTTGGGGAGGAAAGCGGAGATCGGCATGATCTTCGCTGCCGCCCCCTCGCAAAACGAGTTCCTGTCGGCCCTGACAGCCGATTCTTCTATCCCCTGGAACCGGATCAACGCTTTCCACATGGACGAATACATCGGCCTCTCCCCGGATGCCCCGCAAGGCTTCGGCAATTTCCTGAAAGAACGCTTGTTCGGCCGTGTCCCTTTCAAAGAAGTCTTCTATATCCCGAAAGAGACTGACGATCCCCGCTCCGCCTGCGACGCGTATGCCCGCCTGTTAGTCGGTAAAGGCGTCGATATCGTCTGCATGGGAATCGGTGAAAACGGCCATATCGCCTTCAATGACCCGCACGTGGCGGACTTCAACGATCCGCAGCCGGTGAAAGTCGTCGACCTCGACCCGCAATGCCGGGCGCAGCAGGTGCACGACGGCTGTTTCGCCACCCTTGCCGATGTGCCGGCACAGGCTTTTACCCTCACGATCCCCGTCCTGATGTCCGCCCCGTACACCTTCTGTATCGTGCCGGCGCGGACGAAAGCGGAGGCAGTCCGTAACACGCTCTACGCCCCGGTCTGCGAGAAATATCCCTCCACCATTCTCCGCCGCAAAGAGCATGCGCGGCTTTATCTGGATACCGATAGTGCATCACTTTTAAGCAACCATACGATATGAGACATAGAATAATAGGACTGTTACTGGTCCATTTGCTGGCCTGGGCCGGCCTTCAGGCACAGGAAGTGATCCGTGTAGGCGTGGTTGGGCTTGACACGTCCCATTCCGAGGCCTTTATCCGCCTGTTGAACGCTGCCGATCCCGAACCCCAATATGCAGGCTTCAAGGTCGTGGCCGCTTATCCCTACGGCTCGAAGACGATCGAGTCGAGTGTGAAACGCATCCCCGAATATACGGAGGGAGCAAAGAAAAACGGTGTGAAGATCACCTCTTCGATAGCCGAACTGCTGCGGACGGTCGATTGCGTCCTGTTGGAAACCAACGACGGGACGCTGCATCTCGAGCAGGCGGCGGAAGTGATCAAAAGCGGCAAACCCCTGTTTCTCGATAAGCCGGTAGCCGCCACGCTGCCGGATGCGATCGCGATCTATCGTTTTGCCACTGAACGGGGTGTCCCGATCTTTTCCTCCTCTGCCCTCCGCTATTCTCCGAGGAACCAGGAGTTACGGGCCGGCAAAGAGGGCAAAGTGGTCGGCGCCGACTGCTATTCGCCCTGTACTGAAGAGCCTTCGCACGCCGGATTCTACTGGTATGGCATTCACGGCGTGGAAACGCTCTATACACTGATGGGGACAGGATGCGAAACCGTCTCCTGTGCTTCTACCGAAGGAACGGATGTCGTCACCGGTATCTGGAAAGATGGCCGCATCGGCACGTTCAGAGGCCTGCGCGAAGGTGCCCGTCCGTACGGCGGGACCGCTTTCTGCGAAAAGAAGATGTTCCCCGCCGGCGGTTACGAAGGCTATGGGCGACTGCTGGAAACGATCCTGACCTTCTTCAAGACCCGTGTATCGCCCGTCGATCCGTCGGAAACAATCGAAATATACACCTTTATGGAAGCCGCCAACGAGAGCAAACGGCAGGGCGGCAAACCCGTGAGCATGAAAGTCATATACGAGAAAGCCGCTAAAGAGGCTCCTATTGTGCGCTGAATTTGGGTAGAAAGTATTAACTTTGCCTTATTATCGCAGGTAAATGATGATTTAATGGTGTGTTTGTTCGTATTTACCGGACGCACTGTTAAATCGTCATTTACCTCCGGAGGTTAAACCTATAATTCAAATTCATGCAGATAATCCCCAAAGCTAATACACTAAGAAAAGGCGTACTTCTCTACCGGGGCATCCGTTACCGCAAGGGCTTCGGTGTCCATTCTCCCTTTGTCTTCAACCTGATTACGAAAGTGATCGAGGAACGTTGTCCCTATTACAGCTTCTACGATATCGAACTGATCCGTAAGCAGCTTCTTTTCCGCGACGACCTGATCACCTATCCTGACCGCCAGCAGAAAGGTCGGTTGCGCAGTCGTACGATCGGGCAGATCGTCGAGCGGGAAGCGATCCGGGCGAAACACGGCGCTTTGCTCTTTCGCCTGGCCAACTATTTCAAGTCCCGGCATATCCTTCAGTTCGGCCCTTCTATGGGCCTGTCGACCTTGTATCTGACTTCCTATTCACCGGATGTGCGGTGTATCGCTTTGGAGACTGTCCCCGAGTTTGCCTCTATTGCCCATATCGCTTTCGACAAAGCGGCGCGCAGCCCGATCGACCTGCGTGTCGGCGGTTATAAAGATTTGCTGCCCGAAGCGCTGAAGGAGATGCCGCAGCTCGATTTCGTGTTCTTCAATACCCTGTATGAGCAGCAAAATAACCGTTGGCTGTTCGATGAATGTCTGAAGCATGTGCATTGCGATACGGTCTTTGTCTTCGAAGGCATCAAGGCAAGCCGCAAGATGCGCGACTTCTGGCAGGAAATCTGCCGGCATCCGGAAGTGACCGTGACAATCGACCTCTATTCGATGGGGATCGTTTTCTTCAACAAGCGGCTGCATAAGAGGGATTATATTGTTTACTTCTAAAAGAAGTTAGCGGCTTCTTTTAGAAGTCAATTCTTCTTCAACGTATAATCCGTCACACCCAACGACTCGTATGCCTGAAGCAACGCCTCGTCGTTATCGGAAATCATCAGGAGTTTATCGTTCTCTTTCAGTTCCGTATTGCCTTTCGGGATGAAATAGAGGCCGTCGCGTTTCACCATAACGGCCAGCGTATGGTCGGGCAAGGTAAGCTCCATCAGCCTGTTGCCGTGTGCAAGGACGGCCGGGGTAATATCTATTTCGCTCATGGCACTCTTGATCTCTTCCGGCAGTTCGATCCCAAATTCGTTTTTCCGCTCCGGCTCGTCCACCAGCCCAAGCCATTTGGCCGCCTGTGTGACGGTTGTGCCCTGTATCAGGAGGGAAAGGATTGTGATAAAGAAAACCACATTGAAGATCGTGCCGGCATGCTCGATCCCGGCAATCATCGGATAAGTCGCAAAGATGATCGGCACGGCTCCGCGAAGCCCCACCCACGAGATATACAGCTTGCCTTTCACCGAAAAATTCTTGAACGGCAGCAGGCAAAGGAAAACACTCAGCGGACGGGCCACCACAATCATAAAGAAACCCACCGTCAACCCGATCGGCGCTACCGGAAGCAACTCGTGCGGATTAACCAGCAAGCCCAGCGTAAGGAACATCACGATCTGCCACAGCCAGGTGAAGCCATCGAAAAACGTCCTCATACTCTTCTTATGCACAATCTTAGCATTCCCGACCACCAGTCCGGCAATATAAACGGCCAGGTAGCCGTTGCCCTTGCACAGGGTCGTCACCGAGAAGGTGAAAAACGCCGTTGTCAACAACAGGATCGGATACAACGACTCATTGTCGATATCGATATGATTGATAATATACACAGCTAACTTCCCTAACAGGAAACCGGCGACAGCCCCGACGGAAAGCTGGATAATCAGTTGCAACACGGCGTCTTGTAAGTTCATGCCTCCCACCTGGATATAAGCGATCAGAAGAAGCGTCAGCATATAGGCCATCGGGTCGTTACTACCGCTCTCCAACTCGAGCGTCGGCCGCAACCGTTCTTTCAGGTAGACGCCTTTGCTACGCAGGATCGAGAAGACGGAAGCCGAATCGGTTGACGACATGACCGCCGCCAACAGCAAAGACTCTGCAAACGGCAGCGCCTCATATCCGGTCGCAAGGATGGAAATATAGTAGATAAAGCCGCCCGTAATAAACGTCGTAGCCAACACCCCCACCGTCGCCAGGATGATACCCTGCGTCGCAATCGGTTTCACTTCGGACACCTTCGTGTCCATACCACCCGAAAACAGGATGATACTCAACGCCAGCATACCGATGAACTGGGCGATATTCGGATTACTGAATTGTATCCCTAACCCGTCGCTGCCGAACAGCATGCCGACACCTAAAAACAACAACAAAGCGGGAAGCCCGAAACGGAAACCGGCCTTACCGGCAAAAATACTGAAGAAAAGAATGACAGAAGCAATCAGCAAGATTCCTTCCGCACTGTGAAACAATTCGAATTCGTGGAACATAGGCTTATAACGGTTTACTCTTGTAATTTATCACTTCAAAGTAAAGAAAAAATAACGATATGCACAACAGGTTAACACTTAAAAGCCAGTCTTACCGGCTGACTAATAAATATATTCCGTATATTTGTGCTGATAAAATTAACGCTATGATTAAAACAAATCTATTCCTGCTATTGTTCGTTCTCCTCGTGGGAACTTCATGCAACAGACAACGACATTTCATTTCGGACGATACGTTTCGCGCCGAAGTAGAACAGGACTTCCAGGCCAAGAAGGCTGCCCTGCCCAGCGGGGACCTGTTTTCCGTCTTCAACCAATCGATGACACCCGACGAGAAGGAGGCGCTGACCTTCCTTTATGCCTATATGCCGATCGGGGATATTACGGATTACAACGGACAACTCTATCTCGACAATATCCGCAGCTCCTTCCGGGCGCGGGTGGAAATGCCGTGGGGCGACAGTATCCCGGAAGATATATTCCGCCATTTCGTGCTTCCCGTACGTGTCAACAACGAGAACCTCGACGAGAGCCGCATGGTCTTCTACGAAGAGCTGAAAGACCGGGTGAAAGGCCTGTCGCTCTATGACGCCGTGCTTGAGGTGAACCACTGGTGTCACGAGAAAGTGATCTATACGCCTTCCGACGCCCGCACAAGCTCGCCGCTTGCCTCCGTCAAGACGGCTTACGGACGTTGCGGCGAAGAGTCGACCTTCACGGTGGCCGCCCTCCGCTCCGTCGGTATCCCGGCACGCCAGGTCTATACGCCGCGTTGGGCGCATACCGACGACAACCATGCCTGGGTAGAAGCCTGGGTAAACGGCAAATGGTACTTCATGGGGGCTTGCGAACCGGAACCGGTGCTCAACTTAGGCTGGTTCAACGGACCGGCCTACCGGGGTATGCTGATGCACACGAAGGTATTCGGCAAATATAACGGCCCGGAAGAGGTCATGGACGTGACCGACGGCTACACTGAAATCAACGTGATCGACAACTACGCCCCGACCGCCAAAGCGACCATCACGGTTGTCGACGCGGACGGCAAACCTGCTGCCGGAGCCGACGTCGAGTTCAAGATATACAACTATGCCGAGTTCTACTCCGTAGCCAACAAGAAGGCCGACGCACAAGGCAAGACCTTCCTCTCCGCCGGTAAAGGCGATATGCTGGTATGGGCGACCAAAGACGGCAAGTTCGGCTACAGCAAAGTATCGTTCGGAAAAGACGACAACGTGACGATCACCCTCGACAAGAAGCCGGGCGACATCGAATCCGTCACCCTCGACATCATTCCCCCGGTGGACGGCTCCATCGCAGCGGAAGTCACGGACGAGCAGAAAGAGGCCAACGCCAAACGCCTGCACGAAGAGGATGTAATCCGTAATAAATATGTAGCGACCTTCTATACCGAAGAGAAGGCGGAAGCCCTCGCCAAAGAGTTGGGCATCGACCCGCTGAAGACGGCAGATTTCCTGATCGGCAGCCGCGGCAACTGGCGCGAAATCGAAAAGTTCCTGCGCGAAGCCCCGGCGGACAAGCGTCCTATGGCAATGGACCTGTTGAAGGCAATCTCTTCCAAGGACCTGCGCGACACGCCGGCATCCGTCCTGGCCGACCACCTGAACAACACGCCGGCGGTGCAAAGCTCCCTCTTCACCGAGTATATCCTCAACCCGCGTGTGGCAAACGAGTTCCTGACCCCGTACAAGCGCTTCTTCGCCTCCAACGTCGACCCCGAGCAGGTGCGAAAGGCAAAAGCCGACCCGCAGGTATTGGTCGACTGGGTGAAGCAGAATATCACGATCAACGACAGCCTGAACCCGCAACGCATCCCCATCATGCCGATGGGCGTATGGAAATCGCGTGTGGCCGACAAAGACTCCCGCAATATCTTCTTCGTCGCCGTCTGCCGCAGCTTAGGTATCCCGGCACGCATCGAGCCGGTAGCGGGGAAAGTGCAGTATGCCAAAGGCGTGAACTGGGTGGATGTGGACTTTGAAGCTGCCGAACAAATGACAGCCAAGCAGGGCAAAGTAATCGCCTCCTACCAGCCGATCAAGGCCTTGCAGGACCCGAAATATTACAGCCACTTCACCATCGCAAAAGTATTGCCGACCGGTAAGCTGCAAACCCTGAACTTCGAGTCGGGCGACGTAGACATGGGCGGTGGCGACACTTGGAGCGCCTTGCTGAAGAAGCCGCTCTCATTAGACGAAGGTAACTATATGCTCGTAACCGGTACGCGTATGGCAAACGGCAGCGTGCTGGCGGAAATGACTTTCTTCAACGTAGAACCGGGCCAGACAAGCAACATCAAATTAGAGATGCGTGAAAGCGAAGACGACATCCAGGTGATCGGTAACTTCAACTCCGAAAACACCTTCAAGCGCGCCGACACAGGCGAAGAGACGAGTCTGCTGGCCACCACCGGCCGCGGCTACTACATCGTCGCCATCCTCGGCTCCCGCCAGGAACCGACCAACCACGCCATGCGCGACATCGCCGCCGTCAAGAAGGACCTCGAAGAATGGGGACGCGGCATGGTCTTGCTCTTCCCTGACGAGAAAGGCTTCCAGAACTTCGACCCGAAAGAGTTCGGCGACCTGCCCGGCACGATCACATACGGCATCGACACCGACAAGACAATCCAGAAGGAGATCGCCGCCGCCATGAAGCTGTCAAACGCCAACACCCTCCCAATCTTCATCATCGCCGACACCTTCAACCGTGTCGTCTTCGTCTCCCAAGGCTACACCATCGGCCTGGGTGACCAGTTGATGAAGGTGATACATAAGTTGTAAGAGAAGATAACAAACGTAAGGGCGAGCAAACCTCGCCCTTACTTATAACTGGAAATGATATAGCAATAATCCGAGATATCCGCTTAAATCACTATCTTTGCAATCATCATCCATTAACCGGAAGTAATATGACAGCATTAGAGTTACAAACCAGCAAACAAAGCCTTATCGAATCCATTCTTTCCATAGAGGATGCCGAGACGATCGAGAAGGTTAAGAAATACGTTCACCGTATATGCAAGTCGGGGGCGGCAAAAACAGAAGACTGTCCAGGCCCTTTAGTCATGACCGATGAAGCATTCAGGGAAACCGTTATCCGCTCGACCCAAGAGTTCCGCAACGGAGGCAAAACCTATACACAAGAAGAGATGCGTAAAATAGCAGAACAATGACCTACACCGTTATCTGGCTCGAAAAGGCAAAGGCTGCTTTCGAGCAACAAAAGAACTGGTACCTTAACATTATGGGCAGACATGCCGCAAAAAAGTTTACAGATGCCATATTGAAGGACGCGGACCGCCTGGCGAAGTCCCCTCACCTCGGTCAAATTGAGCCTATATTGGAAGACCTGCCCGAACGTTACCGCTCGTTAGTCTGCGGTAAACACTTCAAGCTTGTATATTTCATAGAAGAGACAACTATCTACATCGTTGCAATACGAGATTGCAGACAATCACCTGGTAAGTTAAGAGAAATAATTTAGGAAGACCCGCCCACCGCCGCAGTTTCTCTTTTGCCGGCCGTTTCAACGGACGGGGGAAAGGACATGAGGCAAAGCCTCTTCCCCTGTGGGCTTTAGCCCCTTTCATGCAAAGCGAGGAATCCAGCAAGGCCAGGTTTGTTCACCATCGGTGACCTTACCGCGTCACAAGCAGTGACCTTACCGCGTCACCGTCGGTGACCTTACTACATCACCGTCAGTGAGGTGTGTCAAAAGTCATTCTTATTCCCCTCTTGAGAGGGGGAAGGGGGTGTGTTAAATACTTGCAAGTTGATAATCAATACGTTTGCACATAACACACCCCTTAATCCCCTCTCCAGAGGGGAAAGAGATAGCTTTCGACGCCCCCCGAGGTCTGCCTCTTCCCCATCAATCCCCCACCTTGAACGACTCGCCGCCGAGGACTACGATGCACGGCCCGGCCGGTTTCGGCATCGTGCTACTGCCGGCGGGCAGGAGGGCGGTGCGGAGGAGGCGGCCGTGGAAGTCGTAGAGGCGGGCGGACGTCGGGGCAGGGACGGTGATGTGGAGGAGGTTGCCGAAGGAACGGACGCGAACGTCGGCGGCGGGCACGGAGCCTGCGGCCGTCGGGTCGTCATTGCGGACGATGCCGGTGATCGAGACCGTGAGGTCCTGCTCCACATCGCGGATGCGGTATTTGAGCGAGCCGTCCGCCAGCACCTCCGGCGTGAGCGTCTCAGTGCCGTGGCGGTCGACGGTAACGACAGGCTGGGACCGGTCGTAGTCGGCGTCGAGCGTCAGGCGGAAAGGGAAGCTGTAGCCCTCCTCGACCGTATGGCTGCCCGTCTTGTCCAACCGTGCGCCTTCGACCTCCGGCAGGGTGACCGTGTAGTAGCTATAGACAGGCGGGATGTAGGGAGGCGCGCTCTTCTCGGTCACTTCGACGGGAAGGGAGTAAAGGGCGGTACGGACACTCTCGTAATCAACCGTTAGAATATAGGTAACCCGGCAACGGTACTTGCCTTTCCCCACTGTCTGCGAGGGATTATTGCCGCTCATTGCTTTCCAGTCTTCCCCTTCTTTCCATTCCTGCCAAGAGTAACTATATGTAGGGCTGACACTGTTGTTCGCCCCCTGTTGCCACTCCGAGACGCCGGCCACCGTCAGCGTAGTCGTGCCGCCGGGAGTGACCTCCGTCGTCCCGCTAACGGACGGGCGGGAGACGAGAAGTGTGTCACCGGGGATTATGGAGGCTTTGACTTGGTTAACCAGACCGGTATAATCGGTGAAAGTACCGCTGTTCGTAAAGGTAGTAGTAGACGCGAGTGTACCGTCACCGCCTATATACAAACTTAAAGTACGGCCTTTCTCCACCCGGACATTCCCGAGCTTATTCTCGGCACCATCCTCCGGTTTTAACAAATAGAAGTCAGCTATACCATTCTCTTTCACCAACAGGCTGTCGATAACAGTAACGCCGTTCAGCAGGACAGTGCTACTCCATATTACACACAACTTCTTCACCTCACAGGAAAGCACATTGTCGAAGTGCTTATCTTTATCCGCCTTCCCTACCTTATATGCACATTCGTTGGTCAGGGTTATGCTATCCGGGGAAGTAGTAAACGTCTCCATCGGCAGCCCCACATAACTATAAGACTGCAATACTTTACTTTCCGATGCAGTAAACTCATTCGTAAAGGCAGCAACACTATTTCCATTTATCATCAAACGACCGTTAAACGGTGTAGTATTCCCCCCCGCATATAAGTGATACGTGGTATTGCCCTCTACATTGGCAGCGAACCGTTTTGCCTCGTCGAAATAGGGGCCGAACACCTTCTCCGAGAAGGTGGCGGCAACCTCGTTGCCGCCGTCCTTCTTTAGTGTCAGTCTGGCGGAGTCAGGAGCATAGTAGAACCTCCATTCTATTGCCGGGAAAGAGAGAGCCCCGTTTCCGGCGGCTATAGCATCCATACCTCCTGCTGCCCGCAGGATGCCGCCGGCTTCAATCTCCGCTGGCGTGTCACTATACAGACTGCATCCTCGGTTTTTCCCATAAGCATAGACAACCCCTTTGCTACCTATCGTGAGCTTGGAAGAGGAGTAGGATGGAGTACAGATTCCATAAGCACTACTACCGGACGCATACGCCCTCAACGTGTCATTCACCGTCACGCTGCCGCCGTCGATGTAGAGACTGCTCGTCTGCCAGTAGTTATCCCCACTTACCTTCGGCATCTCGAGCACCACCGGCACCTCCATCGTCAGCGTGCCGCCTCTGACCTGGCAGGATTTGGAGCGGAGGCTGTCGCCCTGGATGATGCAGGCGGTGCCTGCCGGGACGAGGAGGGTGTCGAGGGCGCAACCGGCTTGGGCGTAGAGGTGGTAGGGTTTGCCGTCGGCACCTTCTGTATTGAGGGACACGGTGTAGGTGTTGCTGCCCCCCTTAGCTTTGTCTTTGATGAGATAGCAGGAGTCAGGCTTTAGGAGGGTGAGAGTGACATTATTATCGGTATAAGAGTATGTAAACTGGTTCTTCCCTATATTATCCGAAGAAACCGACGAGATGTCTATCACATACGGATTCCCCTCGGTGCCAAGAGGAAGCTCTTCCAGATAGTCAGCCTTGGCAAGCGCGGGTTGGCCGGGCTTGCCAGTTGAGGCGTCAGCAGCTTCCCCGCTGCTGAGTTGCGGCAGTTTATCGGTGCCGCCGGAGGTCCAGACGGAATTGCCGTCCTCGCCAGTCGGAAAGAGCAAAGAGAGGTCGGTGGCGACACTGGCGTCGGTGCCGTCGAAGTAAGTGTCCTGACGGGTTGTGCCATTGTCCGTGAGTGTGATCTTGGTAGAGGCGTAGCACTGCGAGAAGGAGGAAAAAATGCCTTTATTACCGGATATACGTCCGAGGTAAAGATCGCCATTAGTACCGGGAGTACCCGACAGTTCCTCCTTGTTCAAGGCAAGGGCTTTGGAGAGAGTACCGCTGTTAGAGCCGGTGATACCGCCGACATAGCAGGAAGATGAGCTTGTCCCCGTAACCTTTCCTGTGGCGTACACGGAAGTGATAGAATGACCTCTTTCATTAGTACCGGCTATTCCACCGACGTCATTATTACTGCTACCCGACGCGTAGACATCGACGGTAGCATAGCAGTTCTCCACTACCCCTATATTTTGCCCGACAATGCCGCCAACCGTACATGATCCTATCCCCGTTATAGTTGCACCGGCATCGCCGGAGACAAAGCAATTGCGGATAGTACTGTTTGCGCTATAACCGGCTATGCCACCGGCATAGCATCCCGAGCCTGATTTCCCCTTTACCCCTTCCGCCGCAACCCAAACGCCTACGTTGCTAACCGAAGTATTTACTATAGACCCGAACAGGCCGACGAGGGCAAAACCACTGCTTACTGTCGTATCCGCCTTCAGCCCCGCCACAAGCTTATGGTTGCCATCGAAGGCACCTTTGAAAGATTTACTGAGGTTGTCGCCTATCGGCGTCCAGTAGTGGTCGCGGAGGGAGAGGCTGTCGCCGGTTAAAGAACCGTCCAGCTCGACCGTACAGCCCTCGAAGCCGGCGTGGTGGGGGTAGTTGGCGGTGTTGTCTGTATCATCTACCTTATAGAAGAGGCCGTCGTTTGTGACTTTGGCAATCCAGGCGAGGCCTTTCGCGGTTTTGACGGTGTAGGTGGTGTCGTTGTCGGTGACGGACAAGAGGACGTCGTCGCTACCGGAATCGCTGTTGCTGCCGACGCTTACGTCTGTGAGCTGGTCGTGCCAGAAGGTTTTGTCGGGGTCTGTTCCACCGCCTTGCGCCTTTGCCGGAAGGGAAAGGAGGAGGAGGGAGAGGAGGAAGAGGGTTGTTTTCATGATGATGTTGTGTTTAGTTACTCCCTCCCCCGCCTGCGGCGGGTACTCCCTCTATAAACAGAGGGAGAGCTAAAGGATGTAACAGTTAATAATCAGTTGATGTAACAGTTTATACTTAGTTTATTATAGTGTCTGACATAGCATCTAAAACTATCTCAAGTTTGTGTGTCAAGCATAGCATCTAAAACTATCTAAAGCTCTCCCTCTATTCATAGAGGGAGTACCCGCGCGAGCGGGGGAGGGAGTTGTAACATCTCCCCCCGTATCTCCCCCAGCACCCCTTCTATATGCTCAAACACCTCCCTATTCTCAAACCTGATCACCCGTATCCCGTGCAGCTGCCCGAGATACTCAGTCCGTGCCTCGTCATAGATGCGCCCCTCTTCCGTGAAATGCCCCGCCCCGTCCAGCTCGACGGCCAGGCGGCATTCGGGACAATAGAAATCGAGTATGAAGCAATCTACGCTGAACTGCCGGCGGAAACGCATTCCGTTCATCTGCCGCCCTTTGAGGCGGGTCCAGAGGAAGGCTTCGGCCGGCGTTCCGGCGGTACGGAGTTCGCGGCGGAAGGTGAGAAGGGTGGGGCGGTTGGAGTGTTGCATGGTGTATGTGTTGTTTGTATATAATTATATGTATGTGTTTGTGTGTATTAACTTCCTTCCCCGCTGCGCGGGACTGGGTAATAGCTAAAACTCCCTCCCCCGCCTCTGGCGGGTACTCCCTCTATAAATAGAGGGAGAGCTTTAGGATGTATTAGTTTATAATCAGTTCATGTATTAGTTTATAATATTAATATGTATAAGCATAGCATCAAAACTATCTCAAGTTTGTGTGTCAAGCATAGCATCTAAAACTATCTCAAGCTCTCCCTCTGTTTATAGAGGGAGTACCCGCGAAAGCGGGGGAGGGAGTTTTAGCTATTTATTCACAGCCCGTGACCTTACCACTTCATGCTCTATGAACTTACCACTTCACAGTCCATGAACTTACCGCTTCACGCTCTATGAACTTACCACATCTGGCTCTGCTATGTTACCACATCTGACCCTGCTATCTTACCACATCGTCGTCCGTGACCTTACCACCTCACCCCCGGTGACCTTATAACCTCACCCCCGGTGAGAAACCGCCCCTACACATACGGGCACAAAAAAAGCGTGAGTTACTGTTTACGCTTATCTTGCCAATCAGGTCTTCGCATTACCTTTACTGAAGATAAGCAACAGCACTCACGCCATTATCCTATATATACGGCCGAGGGGGCCACCTATATACAAACAATGCACGTGAGCGTTTGTTGCTACCATCTCTCCAGTAATGAATCAAAGTTGCGAAGTTCGATTGGCAAGAGATGATATCTTAAAACGCTTTCCGAAATCAATATGAACCGAGGGCGGGCAGAGGGAAGCACCGGCGCTCCGGGCTTGCGGGTCTTCTGCTGCACTCGCACGGCAAATATAGGGAAAGGTTTCAGGTTTACCAACATTCAGGCGGGTAATTGTTTCACCCGACCGCTGCAAAAGTATGGTTTACTTTGCTTACCGCCATAAAAAGCCGTGGGACAAACCGTGGGACAAATGCATGAAATACCTATCTTTACCCCCGAAAACGACATAAAACGCGGTATCATGAAACACATACTCCTCTTTTTACTCCTTATCCTCCCCTGCTGCGCCTTCGCACAAGACGAACTCACCGAGGCGGCCCGTACCGCCACGCGGCTGTATGAGACACGCCAATATGACTCGGCGATCGTCCTCTCACGCCGCATGCTCCGCGAGCTGCCCGAACATCCGGCGGGCAATCCGGACACGCTGAAGGAGGCCGTCTCCAACCTCTGCCTCGCCCTGCTGCGTTCGGGCAACGACAGTCGCCGGCCGGAGACGCTGACGGCTTTCTTCGACAGCCTGCGCACCTCGGAGCATCCGTTCCTCGCGCGCTATATGCATCCGCTCCTGCCTGCCGTCTCGGCACTCAACCACAGCACGGCGAACGACGGCGAGGAAGCTCTCCGCCTGGCAGATGCCTTTGCCGCCACCCCGCCGGCCGACGACTTAGCGCAGGAGCTTTTCGCCGCCGACGCCATGGCGCGTGTCTATAACTATTGGAGCCGGACACCGCAGGCCGCCATCGCGATGCAGGAACGCGCCGTCGAGGCGCTGCGCCGGGGCGGACGGACGAAGGATGCGCCATACGTGCTGAGTTTCCTCGGCTACTATTACCGCCGCAACGGGGAGTATGAAAAGGCGGCACAACTCTTCATCGAAGCAATCGAGCGGGGACGGTGGACGAGCGGCAAGGGGGAACACGGTAAGCCCGTTGCCCGGCCGACACAGGGGACGGTCTATGCCTACGCCAACCTGGCAGCGCTCTACAGCTCGTTCAGCCTCAACGACAAGGCGCTCGAGACGACTGCCGACGCATTGGAGTGTTCCTTAGCGGCGGACAGTTTCCTGTTGAGCGACCTTTTCCGCTTCCGCTCATTAGCTTTCTCGGAACTGCACCGATGGGATTCGGCCTTCTTCTATAACAGCAAGGCGGAGGAGGTGGCCCGACGGATGCAGACGATCAACAAAATTATTAAATGCGTCATTTACCGCTTGCTTCACTTCAC